>NZ_MKGS01000173.1:0-116100 GCF_002836905.1 Pseudomonas sp. 43NM1
CCCCTGTAGGAGTGAGCCTGCTCGCGATAGCGCCGGGTCAGGCAAATAATTTCTGACTGACACGCCCTCATCGCGAGCAGGCTCACTCCTACAGGGGGGTCGCTTGTGATATCAGGGAACAGATTTTGCTGTCAGATGTGATCGGCGCCATTGCGTCGACGTCATTACTGGCTCAATTTAGCGGCATTGCCTCGGAAGGCCTTCGCACTTCATGTCATCGACTTCTTTTACTCAGTCTCTGCGTCGCCTCTGGGCGCTGGATAAATTCAGCTACAGCGTGCGGGTGTTCATCGCCCTGACCGGCAGCATGGCCGTGTGCTGGTATCAGGACGAAATGGCGCTGCTGATCCCGTTGTTCCTGGGCATCATCGCCAGCGCCCTCGCTGAAACCGACGACAGTTGGCAGGGCCGCCTCAACGCGCTGGCCGTGACGCTGGTGTGTTTCAGCGTCGCCGCGCTAGCGGTCGAATTACTCTTCCCCTACCCGATCATTTTCATCGTCGCCCTGGCGCTGGCCAGTTTCGGCCTGACCATGCTCGGCGCCCTCGGCGAACGCTATGGCGCGATTGCCTCGGCGACGTTGATCCTCGCGGTCTACACCATGATCGGCGTCGACCAGCGCGGCGGCGCGGTCACCGATTTCTGGCACGAGCCGCTGCTGCTGGTGGCCGGCGCCGCGTGGTACGGCGTGCTCTCGGTGCTGTGGCAGGCGTTGTTTTCCAATCAGCCGGTGCAGCAAAGCCTGGCGCGGCTGTTCCGCGAATTGGGCCTGTACCTGAAGCTCAAATCGTCGCTGTTCGAACCGATCCGGCAGATGGACACCGAGGCGCGGCGCCTCGAACTGGCGCAGCAAAACGGGCGTGTGGTCGCGGCGCTGAACGTCGCCAAAGAGATCATCCTGCACCGGGTCGGCAACGGTCGGCCGGGGTCGAAAGTCAGCCGTTACCTCAAACTGTACTTCCTCGCCCAGGACATCCACGAGCGCGCCAGTTCGTCGCACTATCCGTACAACGCGCTGGCCGAGGCGTTCTTTCACAGCGACGTGATGTTCCGCTGCCAACGCCTGCTGCGCCAGCAAGGCAAGGCCTGCCGGGCGCTCGCCGAATCCATCCAGATGCGCCAGCCGTTCGTCTATGACGCCAGTTTCGCCGAAGCGCTGGGCGACCTGCACGCCTCCCTCGAACACCTGCGCGTGCAAAGCAACCCAGCGTGGCGCGGGCTCCTGCGCTCGTTGCGCGCATTGGCGGCCAACCTCGGCACGCTCGACCGTTTGCTCAGCGACGCGAGCAACCCCGACGCCCTCGCCGACGCCACCGACAGCAGCCTGCTCGACCGCTCGCCGCGCAACTTCAAAGACGTCTGGCTGCGCTTGCGCACGCAACTGACGCCGACCTCGTTGCTGTTCCGCCACGCCCTGCGCCTGCCGCTGGCGCTGAGCATCGGCTACGCGATGGTGCATTTGATTCACCCGTCGCAAGGCTACTGGATCATCCTCACCACGCTGTTCGTCTGCCAACCGAACTACGGCGCCACGCGACGCAAACTCGGCCAGCGGATCATCGGCACGGCGATCGGCCTGACCATCGCCTGGGCATTGTTCGATCTGTTCCCCAATCCGCTGGTGCAATCGTGTTTCGCGATCGCCGCCGGGGTGGTGTTCTTTATCAGCCGCACCACGCGCTACACCTTGGCCACCGCCGCGATCACGATCATGGTGCTGTTCTGCTTCAATCAGGTTGGCGACGGTTACGGACTGTTCCTGCCACGCCTGTTCGATACCTTGCTCGGCAGCCTGATCGCCGGGCTCGCGGTGTTCCTGTTCCTGCCCGACTGGCAGGGCCGACGCCTGAACAAAGTGCTGGCCAACACCCTGACCTGCAACAGCATTTACCTGCGCCAGATCATGCAGCAATACGCCGCCGGCAAAAGTGATGACCTTGCTTATCGACTAGCCCGCCGCAACGCGCACAACGCCGACGCGGCGCTGTCGACCACGTTGGCGAACATGCTGATGGAGCCGGGGCATTTCCGGAAGGAAGCGGACGTCGGTTTCCGTTTTCTGGTGTTGTCGCACACGCTGCTGAGTTACTTGTCAGGCCTCGGCGCACACCGGGAAACACAATTGCCGCCGGACGTGCGCGAGCATTTGATCGACGGCGCCGGCGTGAGCCTGGCCGCGAGCATCGACGAAATCGCCCAAGGGCTGGCGAGCAAAACACCGATTGCGATTCAGAGCGATGAAGAGGAAGCGCTGGCCAATGCGCTGGAGCAGATGCCGGACGAGATCGATGAAGGGCAGCGATTGGTGCAGACGCAACTGGCGCTGATCTGCCGGCAATTGGGGCCGTTGCGCACGTTGGCGGCGCATTTGATCAAGGACACCCGCCAGGATTGAGATTTGCAGTGACTGGGCGGGCCTCTTCGCGGGCAAGCCTCGCTCCTACAAGGGCAACGCATTTCCAATGTAGGAGCGAGGCTTGCCCGCGAAGGCGTCATCGGCAACACCGCCGAGCAACTTGCGGCTCGCCGCTCAGAACTTGCCGCAGCCCTTCACATCCCATGCTGCTTCATCAATCGCTCATAACTGCCATCCGCCTTCATCGCCGCAATCTCCCGATCAAACCCGGCAACGATCTGCTGATGCCTGGGGTTTTTCAGGCTGACCAGAATATGCAGGCTGTTCTCACTCAACGGCTTGGGCAGAAACTCCACCGAGTTGCGCACCTTCGCCGATTCGCGCGACAGGTAATAACGCGCGACAAACTCATCTTCCAGCGTCAGTTGCACCCGGTCCGCGGCAAGCATGCGCACGGCCATCGCGAAGTTATGCACAGGGATTTTCTGCAACGCGGCGTCGTCATCGAATTCCGGCGAATAGGCGTAACCGCGCACCACCGCAATCGGGTACGTGTGCAATTGCTGCAAATTGTTGTATTCGATGGGCGCGTCTTTGCGCTTGATGAAGCGCACGCGATTGAGCAGGTATTCGGCGGAAAACTGCCCAAGTTGGGTCCGCTCGTCGTTGTACCAGGCGTTGACCAACACGTCATAGCGGCCCTCGCCGACACCCAGCAACGCCCGCGCCCACGGCACTTGCTCGAACTCGCTGGCATACCCGGCGCGGGCCAGCGCGGTGCTGACGATGTCGGTGGCCAGGCCGCCGTTGATCAACGTGGCATCGGTGAACGGCGGCCAGTTATCGGCCACCAGACGCAGCTTTTCCGCCGCCGCGTTCTGAGTCAGCAACAGCAATCCAATCAAAGCAAAGGCTCGATGCAATCGCGGCATGCTAGAAAATCCTTGGCGGGCGGGCTGCCCGGGATGTTTTTCAGCGAAGACTCCGAAACGCGGAGACCGGTGAACCGGTACTCAACTTTAGCTCATTGAAGCCGGCGCACAGTGCTGACTTGCAGAGTACACAAAGCAGCAGCGGCCGCGCGAAATGAATGATGGCATTTTGGCCTTTGTCACAGATTTATCAGCCACCGAGACATCTTTCGTCAGGTCGCCTAGTATCGGCAGGACGTTGTTCAAGGAATAAGAAGATGACTATCGAGTGGGTCTGCAAACATCACAACGATCTGGGTAAAGAGCAGCTGTACGCCATTTTGAAATTGCGCGCCGAAGTGTTTGTGGTCGAGCAGCGCTGTGCTTATCAGGACGTCGACGGCCAGGACCTGGAAGGTGATACCTGCCATTTGATGGGCTGGAATGGTGATGTGCTGGTCGCGTACCTGCGCTTGCTCGACCCGGAGTCGCAGGGCGGCGACGTCGTGATCGGTCGGGTGCTGACCGCGCCGCAAGGTCGGGGCCAGGGGCTGGGCCATCAGATGATGGAACAGGCGTTGAAGCAGGCTGAGAAACGCTGGCCGGACGTGCCGATTTACCTGTCGGCGCAGGCGCATTTGCAGGGGTATTACGGGCGATACGGGTTTGTCGCGGTGGGTGAGGAATATCTGGAGGATGATATTCCGCATATCGGGATGCGGCGTCTCTGAGGGCCCCATCGCGAGCAAGCTCGCTCCCACAGGGGAAATATGTCGTGTCGTAGATCGCCGGCAAACCATAAATCCCCTGTGGGAGCGAGCTTGCTCGCGATGGCGTCAAGACTGGCGCCACCTACTTCAGGGATACCCCAACACTTCCTTTATCTGGCGCAAATTACCCTCAATCCACCGCCGATCAATCGCCCCCCAATCACGAATCCGGTAGCACCCGGCGTGATTGCGCGCGCCATCCTCCTGCTCGAACTCGCAGACGATGTCCAGATCGGCCAGCGCCGCGATGGTGTCTTGCGCCGTGCGCCGGGGCATACCGGTGACTTCGGTGAGCGTCGGCACGCTGCTGGCCAACCCGCTATCGATCAGGTACGCCACGTACAACCGGCGGTAGAAGCTGCTTTTGGTTTTGCTGACATCCATCCAGGCCTTCCTTTTATTCCGATTGCATGTCGCGCCACGTCAGGTACACGCGCAAATCGAACTCGACCTGGTGATACCCCGGCAACATGTGTTCGCACAGTTTGTAGAACGCCTTGTTGTGATCCGACTCTTTGAAGTGCGCCAACTCGTGCACCACGATCATTTTCAGAAAGGCCGACGGCGCTTCCTTGAACAGCGACGCCACGCGGATTTCCTTCTTGGACTTGAGCTTGCCGCCCTGCACCCGCGAAATCGTGGTGTGCAGGCCCAAGGCGCGGTGGGTCAGGTCGAGGCGGTTGTCGAACAAGACCTTGTCAATGCCCGGCGCGTTGCGCAGGTATTCCTGCTTCAACTCCAACGCGTAGGTGTACAACGCCTTGTCACTTTGCACGGCGTGTTTTTGCGGGTAACGCTGGCTCAAGTAATCACCCAGCCGACCGTCGGCGATCAGCTGGCGCACTTGATCCTGCAACGCGGCGGGATAGGCCTGGAGGTATTTCAACGCGGTCATTGGGCGGGCAACACGATCATCAAAAGGTCGCCAGTGTAGCGAATTCAGCCGCTCAGCGCGCTCCAGTCAAACGGGCGCACAAAGTCGTCGGCATCCTCGGCCATCAGTGGCCGCGCCACCAGAAACCCCTGCACGTACTCGCAGCCATTGGCTTGCAGCCACTCGTATTGCGCCACGGTTTCCACGCCTTCGGCGATCACCAGCAAACCGTATTGCTTGCACAAATCGATCACCGTGCGCACCAGCGACGCATCGCGCGCCGACTCCGGCAGCCGCGCGATCAGGTGCCGATCAAGCTTGAGCGTGTCCAGTTCCAGGTCGCGCAAATGCGTCAGCGAACACGGCCCCGAGCCAAAGTCATCCAACGCTACGCGCACCCCGAGATTGCGCAGCAAGCGCAGCTGCTTGCGGGTTTCGTCAGGGTTGAGCATCAGTGCGTCTTCGGTCACTTCGACTTCGATTTGCCACGGCTTGAGGTCATGCCGTTCCAGGGTTTGCCGCAACTCCGTGACTAGGTTCGGCATGCCAAATTGCGTGCTGCTCAAACTCACACCGAGCACCAGATCCTCGGCGAACAGGGTTTCCCAGGCTTTGCGTTGCTGGGCGCTGCGGTGATAAATCCAGCTGCCGAGACGGCTGATCAGCCGAGCCTCTTCGAGCAACGGTAAAAACAGCCCCGGCGGCACATCGCCAACACTCGGGTGCTGCCAGCGCAGCAACGCTTCGAAGCCGCGCACTTGGCCGCCATCAATCGCCACTTGCGGCTGATAAACCAGATTGAAATCGCGGTTTTCGATGGCCGTGCGCACGCTCTCTTCCAGCATCAGACGCGAGCGCGCGCGGCCGTTCATTTCATGATCGTAAAAGCGATATTGCTGCCGCCCGGCGCGCTTGGCTTCATACATCGCGATGTCGGACGCACGCAGCAAGCCGTCGAGGTTCGAGCCGCAGTCCGGGTAGGTGGCGATGCCGATACTGGCGCCGAGGGCGATGTCCAGGCCTTCAATCTGCTGACAAATGGACACGCGCTCGATCAGCTTTTCAGCAATCTTCGCCGCTTGCTCGGGGAATTCCAGATCGAGCAACGCGGTGAACTCGTCGCCGCCCATGCGCGCGAGAATGTCGAACGGTCGCAGGCACGCCTTCAGTTGTTCGGACACCCAACGCAACACGCGGTCGCCGGCATCGTGGCCGAGGGAATCGTTGACCCGTTTGAAACCATCGAGGTCGAGGTACAACAGCACCCAGGCGCCGTCGGACCGCTCGCCGCGCAGCAGCAAGTTATCCACAGTCTGGTGAAAACCGCGGCGATTGAGCAGCCCGGTCAGCGGGTCGGTCACCGCTTGAAATTCGAGTTGCTGATGCAGATGCCGCACCACCGACATGTCCAGCACCGTCACCACCATCGCGTGCTGCTCGGCCGGCAACGGCGCGCAGGACAACGCCACTGGCACTTGCTGGCCCGGCGCCGTGCGCAGCAGCGCATCGTGCAAACGCAAGGTTTCGCCGCGCGTGTATCCGACATAAAGGTCGGAATCGGCCCACACCGGAATGTGCGGTTTTTGCAGGAAATCGAGAAACTCCCGCCCCTGCAACTCCGTCACCGTAGCATTGAGCAACCGCGACATCGCTGGGTTGGCAAAACGAATCAAGCCGTCCTCGCCCACCACCAGAATGCCCTCGGCGGCGTTGTCCAGCACCGAGGCGTTGAAGGCGCGAGCCAGCTCCAAATCGTGGCTCAAGCGCTGCAACGCGCGGCGATTGCGCTGATGCTCAAGCAAGGCCTGGACTTTCGGTTTGAGGATTTGCGGGTCGAACGGTTTGAACAGGTAATCCACCGCGCCACTGGCGTAACCCTTGATCACGGCGTCTTGGGACTGCTCGTTGGCGGTGAGGAAAATGATCGGCGTGAGGCGCGTGCGTTGACTGCCGCGCATCAGGCGCGCGACTTCAAAACCGTCCATGCCGGGCATCTGCACATCCAGCAGCACCAGGTCGATATCGTGTTCGAGGAGCAAACTGAGCGCCTCGAAACCCGAGGCGGCGGTCATGACCTGCCAATCCTGGCGCTGCAACAATGCGCGCATGCTGATCAGGTTTTCAGGGTAATCATCAACGATTAAAAGGACAGAGCTACCATCACCTGGCGTTGGTTGAGCGCATTCCATGCTGCTTCTCTTGTCTGGACATTCAGGCCGATTTCTTGTGAAAACCGGACACGTACTGAGCCTTCACTCTAGACCCGGAACGGCAAAAGCAGTAGGTGTCATCTCGCCATCGTTGATTCAAAGCTTCTATAAGCCGACTAACGGTCGGCGCTACAGCCCCCTGAAACCGGGAAAGATGGCATTTCGACAGGATGTTGACGCCAATCATCTGCCGGGCGGGCATTAACAAAAACCCCCGCTACGCTTATAAAGAGCGCCCTCCAAGGCCCGTGCCAGAGCTTCTGGCACGGGCGTGCAGCCTGAATTTGTGGAAGCTTTGTCTATGATCGATCTCGCAACATGGAACCTCAGTGTTCCTGTCGGCAATCCGCCATACACCGTCGAAACGTCCAAACTGGTGAACGGCTTCAAGGACCAATACTTCCATTCCAATACCGGCACGCTGTTTTTCTGGTCACCGGTCACGGGCTCCAAAACCGAAAACGCCAAGTACCCGCGCACCGAACTTCGCGAAACCTACAGCAACGGTACGTTGCGTAATTGGCTTTATCCGGACGCGGACAACACCTTGCGCGCAACGCTGGCGGTCAATCAGGTGCCCAGCTCCGGCAAGATTGTGATCGGGCAGATCCACGCGTATGAAAGTCAGAAGCCGATGGTCAAGGTCGAGTATCAATACAAGACCAAAACCGAGACTGGCAACATCGTCGCCAAAGTGCGCATGCACCCGGACGACGGCGAAGGCCGGGTGATTATCATCGCCACCGGGGTGAAACTCGATCAGGAGTTTTCCTACCTGATCCACCTGAGCCCCGGCGGGCAACTGGGTATCAGCGCGGCGGGTTATCAGTGGGATTCGAACATCAGCGCCACTTGGCGCGTGAAGCCGCTGTATTTCAAGGCTGGCGTGTACGTGCAGGACAACACCGGTTACACCAGCGAGGGCGGCAAAGTGACCTTCAGCAAACTGGATATTGATCACGACAAGTAAGCCATCTGCCCTGTGGCGAGGGGGCTTGCCCCCGTCGGGCTGCGCAGCGGCCCCAATCAATTCCATTACCGTCCGAAAATCTCGTAGGAAATTCCCTCTTGTGGCGAGGGGGCTTGCCCCCGTCGGGCTGCGAAGCGGCCCCAATCAATTCCATTACCCGCCGAAAATCTCGTAGGAAATTACCTTTTGTGGCGAGGGGGCTTGCCCCCGTCGGGCTGCGCAGCGGCCCCAATCAATTCCATTACCGTCCGAAAATCTCGTAGGAAATGACCTCTTGTGGCGAGGGGGCTTGCCCCCGTCGGGCTGCGAAGCGGCCCCAAACCCTGCCACCTGTTTCCTACAGCCGCACCTTAGTGCCCGGTTTTACGACGGCTGCGCCGCCGGACGGGGGCAAGCCCCCTCGCCACAAGGGTTATCCGGCGTCCTACGGTGCGGTTGCAGCCATCAAAGTCGCGGCTTATAGTTCGCCCCGTCGCTGACAGCAGTCGGCGATAGGGTTTCGCAGCCCTACAGCGCAATGGCAACCAAGCTCCATAACAAACGATGGTCGTTTTAACGCCCGCAGTTCGTTTTATGGTGGCTGCGTGTGGGAGACCTTCGGGTCTGCCGGGTTCCTTGTGCCTCGGTCTGCGAACCCGCACGCAGCTACCACCCATTCGATTCGCAGCGAACGGCAGTAGCTCTTCTTTATTAAGCACAAGGAAGATTTACTAATGACCATGAGCAATCCGCCGCGCCGCTTCACCCCCATGTCCCAACTCGCCACCGACTATCCCGTCCTCGTCATCGACAGCGACGCGCCGATCCGCGAATTACACAACTGCGTCAGCGAACGCCTCAACGCCGTCCTCAAATACCTCAACCTGATGGCCTGCACCAGCCTGCCCGACTACGCCGAGAACGACATCAACACCGTCACCAACATCGCCTTGATCCTGCTCCGGGATGTCAGTGATGTGTTTAAGGTGATTGAGCAGCGTGGGTTTGATACGCCCAACAAGCCTTAATAAATTTCCAACAATAAAAACCCGCACATATGGGGGTTTTTATTTCCAAAGTAGTACAAACCGATTTGCCAACCCCTCCAGCACACGGAGCAATCATTACCTATTGACACCTCGATTTAACAATCACCACCCAATCCTTTTTTTTATTACAAATAAATATAAATAACTGTCAATTCTTACAGGTTACGTACAACTACGCCCAACCTATCCTAACGACGAAACATGAAAACATATCTAACGGAGATAGCGAATGCTCTCCCTTAGCATTACTAACGAATCGAAAAAATGGAGTTTTAAATCATGACAAACGTTAGTGCACCCGTATTACAGGGAGCAACCGGCGGTTCCGGTCAGATAAGCATTCAAGGATACGGAGGAATCGCAGGCTGGAGAATTGATGTATGCCAAGCAGGAACGGGAGCTTACCTGGGAGCCGGCCCCGTTAATTCCGACGGCACTTTTGCATTTGCTGCAAACTATAAAATTTTGCTGGAGGACAAACTCAAAGGAACCTATGAAGTTCAGGTACGGCAAACGGACAACACTACGACTTCCTATTGGAGCGAAAAGTTATACGTCACTGTAACTTGATTGAACAATATAAACGTCATTCATACCGGCCGTTTCTTTCAACGTTCAAACTACTGCTGTCTTTCACAGGGACATTTCAGGCACCTTCTGCCGCTATCAATAGTTAGAATTAGCGCCCACAAAAAAACCCGCCTCTCGGCGGGTTTTTCATCAACGCTGTTTAACGCCCAGGCTTAGTTAACCTTAGCGTTCAACTCACCCTTCAGATAACGCTGATACATCGCTTCCAACGAGATCGGCTTGATCTTCGAAGCATTACCGGCAGTACCAAACGCTTCGTAACGAGCGATACACACATCACGCATGGCGGTCACGGTGGCGCCGAAGAATTTACGTGGGTCGAATTCGCTCGGGTTGGTAGCCATCAGGCGACGCATCGCACCGGTGGACGCCAGGCGCAGGTCGGTGTCGATGTTGACCTTGCGCACGCCGTGCTTGATGCCTTCGACGATTTCTTCAACCGGCACGCCGTAGGTTTCTTTGATGTCGCCGCCGTACTGGTTGATGATCGCCAGCCAGTCTTGTGGCACGGAGGACGAGCCGTGCATCACCAGGTGGGTGTTCGGGATGCGTTTGTGGATTTCTTTGATGCGGTCGATGGCCAACACGTCGCCGGTAGGTGGCTTGGTGAATTTGTAGGCGCCGTGGCTGGTGCCGATGGCGATGGCCAAGGCGTCGACCTGGGTGCGTTTGACGAAGTCAGCGGCTTCTTCCGGGTCGGTGAGCATTTGGCTGTGATCGAGCACGCCTTCTGCGCCGATGCCGTCTTCTTCACCGGCCATGCCGGTTTCCAGCGAACCCAGGCAGCCCAGCTCGCCTTCTACCGAAACGCCGCAGGCGTGAGCCATGGCCACGGTTTGTTGGGTAACGCGGATGTTGTAGTCGTAGTCGGTCGGGGTCTTGCCGTCTTCGCCAAGGGAGCCGTCCATCATCACCGAGCTGAAGCCCAGTTGGATCGAGCGCTGGCAGACGTCAGGGCTGGTGCCGTGATCCTGGTGCATGCACACCGGGATGTGCGGGAATTCTTCGATTGCCGCCAGGATCAGGTGACGCAGGAACGGCGCGCCTGCGTATTTGCGCGCACCGGCCGAGGCCTGGACGATCACCGGGGAGTCAGTCTTGTCAGCGGCTTCCATGATGGCGCGCATCTGCTCAAGGTTGTTGACGTTGAAGGCTGGAACGCCGTAGCCGAATTCGGCTGCGTGGTCCAACATCTGGCGCATGCTGATAAGTGCCATTGTGTGTGTCTCTCCCGGTTTGGGTCGTTAATCGTGCCAGCCTGCCGTAGCGGCGGCGGCTATTCAAGTTATTGCAGATCGGGGGTGAGGCCGGTCCGCTCATTCGGTATTGCCTAAATCTCTACGAGCCATCGATTACCTGTAGGAGCGAAGCTTGCTCGCGAAAGCGGTTTAACCGCCAACACATGTGTTGAATGTGCTGGCCTCATCGCGAGCAAGCTTCGCTCCTACAGGTTTGGCGCGAGCCTACGATTACTCGGCTTTACAACCGCGGCCAATCAAATCGTTGGTGGCGACCCAGTACACCAGGCCTTCCTCACCTTTTACGTGAAACGCCAGCATGTCGTCGCTGTACAGCGAACCTTCGGCGCCCGGTTCAAGCTTCAAGCGGTAGACCTGATCGGCCCCGCCGAGGCGCACGTCGACTTCCTTGCGACTGTCATCGGTGTAGCGCCAGAGCACTTTGGCCTCGCTGTCGCAGGTCCAGGTGGTCCAGTTGTCCGCAGGTGCCGACGCGTCGAACAGGTTGAACGTGGAGCAACCTGCCAGCAGTGCCAGCGCCATGATGGCGATAAAGCCTTTCATCCGTGTTCCTCGACCGACGGCGCACGCCGCCAGCCTTGAGTAATGAGTCAGACCCATCAAGGGCAGCCATGTTCCTTGGCCGGGGTCTGGGTCTCGTATTTGTCCAGGCCGTCAGGCCCGGAACGCTTGTTGAGCACCGGATTGGTTTCCGCTTGCCAATCGGCCTGATAACAGCCTTTTTCATCCGGCGCAGTCGGCGCAGGTTCAGGCTGGGCATTGGGATTACTCCCGCAAGCTGCCAGCGAAACCGCGATGATCAACAGCGCTATGTGCCTGACCATGTCAACACTCCTTTGCCTGGTCACAGGATTGGACTCAGGCCTTGGCCCGGCTTTCCAGAACTTCAACCGCTGGCAGCACCTTGCCTTCGACGAACTCGAGGAACGCACCGCCGCCAGTGGAAATGTAGGAGATCTTGTCAGCAACGCCATATTTGTCGATGGCGGCCAAGGTGTCGCCGCCGCCAGCGATGGAGAACGCCGAACTTTCTGCGATGGCCTGGGCCAGCACTTTGGTGCCGTTGCCGAACTGGTCGAATTCGAACACGCCGACCGGGCCGTTCCACAGAATGGTTTTCGACGACTTCAGCAGCTCGGCGAAATGGGCTGCGGTCTGCGGGCCGATGTCCAGAATCATGTCGTCTGCGGCCACATCGGCGATCAGCTTGACGGTGGCAGTGGCGCTTTCCGCGAATTCCTTGGCAACCACGACGTCGACCGGCAACGGCACGCTGACTTTGCCGGCGATTTCGCGCGCGGTGTCCAGGAGGTCTGGCTCGTACAGGGATTTGCCGACCGGGTGACCGGCCGCCGCGAGGAAGGTGTTGGCAATGCCGCCGCCGACGATCAACTGGTTGCAGATCTGGCTCAGGCTGTTGAGCACGTCGAGTTTGGTCGAGACCTTGGAGCCGGCAACGATGGCGGCCATCGGTTGCGCCGGGGCGCCGAGGGCTTTGCCCAGTGCGTCCAGTTCAGCGGCCAGCAACGGGCCAGCAGCGGCGACTTTGGCGAACTTGGCGACGCCGTGGGTCGAACCCTCGGCGCGGTGAGCGGTGCCGAAGGCGTCCATCACGAACACGTCGCACAGGGCGGCGTATTGCTGGGCCAGTTCGTCAGCGTTCTTTTTCTCACCTTTGTTGAAGCGCACGTTCTCGAACAAAACGATGTCGCCGGCCTTCACGTCAACGCCGTTCAGGTAGTCGGCCACCAGCGGCACGTCGCGGCCCAGCGCCTTGCTCAGGTAGTCGGCGACAGGCTTGAGGCTGTTCTCGGCCGAGAATTCGCCTTCGGTCGGACGCCCAAGGTGCGAGCAAACCATCACCGCCGCGCCTTTTTCCAGGGCCAGCTTGATGGTCGGCAGCGAAGCCAGGATTCGCGCATCGCTGGTGACAACTCCGTCCTTGACCGGGACGTTGAGGTCTTCGCGGATCAATACGCGCTTACCTTGCAGATCGAGGTCGGTCATCTTCAACACGGTCATGGGTCGCATTTCCTACTGTTTTGGGGTGCAGTGTTTTGGAGAGCCGGCTGCCTGCAGATAGTGTTCCGCAACATCCAGCATTCGATTGGCAAACCCCCATTCGTTGTCGAACCAAGCCAGGATGTTCACCAGCCGTGGGCCGGAAACACGGGTCTGACTGGCATCGACGATGGCCGAATGAGGGTCATGATTGAAATCACAACTGGCGTGCGGCAACTCGGTGTAGGCCAACAGGCCTTTGAGCGGGCCAGTGGTGGCGGCCTCGCGCAGGATCCGGTTGACCTCGGTGGCGTCGGTGTCGCTGACGGTTTGCATCGTAATGTCGAGGCACGACACGTTGACGGTCGGCACGCGTACGGCTTTGGCCTGAATTCGCCCGGCAAGTTCCGGCAGCAGCCGTTCGATGCCACGCGCCAGACCAGTGGACACCGGGATCACCGATTGGAACGCCGAACGGGTGCGGCGCAGGTCTTCGTGGTGATAAGCATCGATGACCGGTTGATCGTTCATCGCCGAGTGAATGGTGGTGATCGACACGTATTCCAGACCAATGGCCTGATCCAGCAAGCGCAACAGCGGCACGCCGCAGTTGGTGGTGCAGGATGCGTTGGACACCAGCAGTTCGCCGCCGGTCAGGCAATCCTGGTTCACGCCGTAGACGATGGTGGCGTCGACATCCGCCTCGCTGGCCATCGGCTGGGAAAACAGCACACGCGGCGCGCCAGCGTCGAGAAAGCGCTGGCCATCGGCGCGCGTGTGGTAAGCGCCGGAGCATTCCAGCACCAGATCGACGCCCAGTGACGCCCAATCGATGCCTTCGGGGGTGGCACTGCGCAGGACCTTCACGCAGTCGCCATTAATATGCAGACAATCGTCTTCAACGCGCACTTCGCCGGGGAATCGCCCGTGAGTGGAGTCAAAGCGTGTCAGGTATTCGATGCTGGCCATATCCGCCAGATCGTTGATCGCGACAATTTCAAACCCGGCTTTCTCGCCTCGCTCAAACAACGCACGCAAGACGCAACGACCAATGCGGCCGTAGCCGTTGAGTGCAACTTTGTAAGGACGCGGTTGAGGCATGGGGTTCTCGATTACCGTGGTGAATCCGTTGTTGCAGTGGTGGCAGGGCCGACGCCTTCGCGGGCAAGCCTCGCTCCTACAGGTTTTCGGTTGTCATGAAAAACAACACGATCCCTTGTAGGAGCGAGGCTTGCCCGCGAAGAGGCCAGCCCGGACAACGCATCCTTCAGACTTAGTCTTCCAGCAG
Organism: Pseudomonas sp. 43NM1; assembly: GCF_002836905.1. Taxonomy (NCBI): domain Bacteria; kingdom Pseudomonadati; phylum Pseudomonadota; class Gammaproteobacteria; order Pseudomonadales; family Pseudomonadaceae; genus Pseudomonas; species Pseudomonas sp. 43NM1. The sequence goes on from NZ_MKGS01000173.1 coordinate 14,259, forward strand.
CTCTTCAGCCTGACCCAGGATGTTTTCCAGAGTGAAGCCGAACTCTTCGAACAAGGCTGGCGCAGGCGCCGACTCGCCGTAGGTGGTCATGCCGATCACGCGACCTTCCAGGCCCACGTACTTGTACCAGTAGTCCGCGTGCGCGGCTTCGATGGCGATACGCGCGCTGACTTGCAACGGCAGGACTGCTTGCTTGTAACCGGCGTCCTGAGCATCGAACACGCTGGTGCAAGGCATCGAAACCACACGCACGTTGCGACCTTGCGCGGTCAGTTTGTCGTAAGCCTGAACCGCCAGGCCCACTTCCGAACCGGTGGAGATCAGGATCAGCTCAGGCTCGCCTGCGCAGTCCTTCAACACGTAACCGCCACGGGCAATGTCGGCGATCTGGCCGGCATCACGTTCCTGATGCTGCAGGTTCTGACGCGAGAAGATCAGCGCCGAAGGGCCGTCCTTGCGTTCGATTGCGTACTTCCAGCACACCGCCGATTCAACGGCATCGGCTGGACGCCAGGTGTCGAGGTTTGGCGTGGTGCGCAGGCTGGTCAATTGCTCGACTGCCTGGTGCGTCGGGCCGTCTTCGCCCAGACCGATGGAGTCGTGGGTGTAGACGAACACCACGCGCTTCTTCATCAACGAGGCCATGCGGACGGCGTTGCGCGCGTATTCCATGAACATCAGGAAGGTTGCGCCGTAAGGCACCAGACCGCCGTGCAGGGACACGCCGTTCATGATCGCGCTCATGCCGAACTCGCGAACGCCGTAGTACATGTAGTTGCCGCTGGCGTCTTCAGCCGTTACGCCTTTGCAACCTTTCCACAAGGTCAGGTTGGAACCAGCGAGGTCAGCGGAGCCGCCCAGCAGTTCCGGCAACAGCGGGCCGTAGGCATTCAGTGCGTTCTGGCTGGCTTTACGGCTGGCGATGGTCTCGCCCTTGGCCGCGACTTCAGCGATATAAGCCGAGGCTTTTTCGGCGAAGTCGGCCGGCAGTTCGCCGCTCAGACGACGGATCAGTTCGTTGGCTTCGGTCGGGAATGCAGCGGAGTAAGCAGCGAAACGCTGGTCCCACTCGGCTTCAACGGCGCGACCGGATTCCTTGGCGTCCCACTCGGCGTAGATGTCAGCCGGGATGTCGAACGGGCCGTGGTTCCAGTTCAGCGCAGCGCGGGTCAACGTGATTTCCGCGTCACCCAGCGGGGCGCCGTGGCAGTCTTCTTTGCCCTGCTTGTTCGGCGAACCGAAACCGATGGTGGTCTTGCAGCAGATCAGCGTCGGCCGCTCGCTTTTGCGCGCAGTTTCGATGGCGGTCTTGATTTCTTCCGGGTCGTGACCGTCAACGTTGCGGATCACCTGCCAGTTGTAGGCTTCGAAACGCTTCGGCGTGTCGTCGGTGAACCAGCCTTCGACTTCGCCATCGATAGAGATGCCGTTGTCATCGTAGAAGGCGATCAGTTTGCCCAGGCCCAACGTACCGGCCAGCGAGCCGACTTCGTGGGAAATGCCTTCCATCATGCAGCCATCACCGAGGAACACGTAGGTGTGGTGATCAACGATGTTGTGGCCAGGACGGTTGAACTGCGCCGCCATGACTTTTTCCGCGAGGGCGAAACCCACGGCGTTCGCCAGGCCCTGGCCCAGTGGACCGGTGGTGGTTTCAACGCCAGGCGTGTAGCCGAATTCCGGGTGGCCCGGGGTGCGGCTGTGCAGTTGGCGGAAGTTTTTCAGGTCATCGATCGACAGGTCATAGCCGGTCAGGTGCAGCAGCGAGTAGATCAGCATCGAGCCGTGGCCGTTGGACAGCACGAAGCGGTCACGGTCGGCGAACGATGGATTGCTCGGGTTGTGCTTCAGGTAGTCACGCCAAAGTACTTCGGCGATATCCGCCATACCCATAGGGGCACCGGGATGGCCGCTGTTGGCTTTTTGCACGGCATCCATGCTGAGGGCACGAATGGCGTTGGCACGCTCACGACGGCTTGGCATCGCTGATCTCCTGGGGGATTGAATAAAACGAATCGGAAAAAAGGCGAGCATTTTCCCTCACCGGGCCGCCTCGGGGCAATGACAGATAGTCATCTGGAGACGTTTTTCCCATGGATAACGGCGGTTTCTGCAGGTGAAACCTTTCCGCTCTTGGTTTGTAGAGTGAACACCTCGTCGAGAAGTGCCATCTATCGAGCAATATCAAAACTTTTTGATATTGCCCTTGCGGGGTTTTCTGACCGTCACTAGACTGCTGGCCTTATGAATTTACGCGTGCCTTCCATTCAACATGACGATTGCGATGAGCTGGCGGCCCTGTGCAAGGCCGGCGGCGATCCTCTGCGCCTGAATGTATTGCGCGCGTTGGCCAACGATTCGTTTGGCGTGCTGGAACTGGCGCAGATCTTTGGCATGGGTCAGTCGGGCATGAGTCATCACCTCAAGGTATTGGCCCAGGCCGATCTGGTGGCGACTCGCCGTGAAGGCAATGCGATTTTCTACCGTCGCGCCCTGCCCCACACCGACCTGCTGGGCGGCAAGCTGCACGCGGCCCTGCTCGAAGAAGTGGACAACCTGACCCTGCCGGCCGATGTGCAATCGCGCATCGCCCAGGTTCACGGGCAACGGGCGGCGGCCAGCCAGGACTTTTTCTCACGGGTGGCGGAGAAATTTCGCGCCCAGCAAGACTTGATCGCCGGCCTGCCGCAGTACCGCGAAAGCGTGGTGGCGCTGCTCGACAAGTTGAGTTTCAGCGATGGCGCAACGGCCATCGAAGTCGGCCCCGGCGATGGCAGCTTTCTGCCGGAACTGGCGCGCCGCTTCACGCAGGTGACGGCGCTGGACAACAGCGCGGCGATGCTCGAACTGGCGCGCCAGGTGTGCGTGCGCGATGCGCTGACTAACGTCAGCCTGCAATTGGCCGATGCATTGAATGGCGTCAGCCTGACCGCCGATTGCGTTGTACTGAACATGGTGCTGCACCATTTCGCCGCGCCGGCCGAGGCACTCAAACACATGGCCGGCCTGCTGAAACCGGGCGGTAGCCTGTTAGTGACAGAGTTATGTAGCCACAACCAGAGTTGGGCCAGGGAGGCCTGCGGTGATCTGTGGTTGGGGTTTGAACAGGACGATTTGGCCCGTTGGGCCACCGCTGCGGGACTCGTTCCCGGGGAAAGCCTCTATGTAGGCTTACGTAATGGTTTCCAGATTCAGGTCCGCCATTTTCAGCGGCCGACTGGCGACACTCACCATCGGTAAATTCAGGAAAAAATCGAGATGAGCGAATACTCCCTCTTCACCTCCGAGTCCGTGTCCGAAGGGCATCCGGACAAAATCGCCGACCAGATTTCCGATGCGGTGCTGGACGCCATCATTGCTGAAGACAAGTTCGCTCGCGTTGCGTGCGAAACCATGGTCAAGACCGGCGTAGCCATCATCGCAGGTGAAGTCACCACGTCGGCCTGGGTCGACCTGGAAGATATCGTCCGTAACGTGATTCTCGATATCGGCTACAACAGCTCCGACGTCGGCTTCGACGGCGCGACCTGCGGCGTGATGAACATCATCGGCAAGCAGTCCCCTGACATCAACCAGGGTGTCGACCGTGCCAAACCTGAAGATCAGGGCGCCGGCGACCAGGGTCTGATGTTCGGCTACGCCAGCAACGAAACCGACGTGCTGATGCCTGCACCGATCACTTTCTCGCACCAACTGGTGCAGCGTCAGGCCGAAGCGCGTAAATCCGGCCTGCTGCCATGGCTGCGCCCGGACGCCAAGTCGCAAGTAACTTGCCGTTACGAAGGCGGCAAGGTTGTCGGTATCGACGCTGTTGTTCTGTCGACCCAGCACAACCCGGAAGTGTCGTACAAAGACCTGCGCGAAGGCGTGATGGAGCTGATCGTCAAGCACGTGTTGCCTGCCGAATTGCTGAGCAAAGACACCCAGTTCCACATCAACCCGACTGGCCAGTTCATCATCGGTGGCCCGGTGGGCGACTGCGGCCTGACTGGTCGCAAGATCATCGTCGACAGCTATGGCGGCATGGCCCGTCACGGCGGCGGCGCGTTCTCCGGCAAGGATCCATCGAAGGTTGACCGTTCGGCCGCTTATGCCGGTCGTTATGTGGCGAAGAACATCGTCGCTGCCGGCCTGGCCGAGCGTTGCGAGATTCAGGTTTCCTACGCGATTGGTGTGGCCCAGCCTACGTCGATCTCGTTGAACACCTTCGGCACTGGCAAAATCAGCGACGACAAGATCGTCAAACTGGTTCGCGAAGTGTTTGACCTGCGTCCATACGCAATCACCACCATGCTCGACCTGCTGCACCCGATGTACCAGGAAACCGCAGCCTACGGCCACTTCGGCCGCACGCCGCAAACCAAGACCGTGGGCGACGACACCTTCACCACGTTCACTTGGGAAAAAACCGACCGCGCCGACGACCTGCGTCTGGCGGCTGGCTTGTAAGACTTTTCCTGCTGCACCCAGCCCCGCACGGTTCGCGCCGTGCGGGGCTTTTTATTGGCTGGCGCTCGGGACCGAGTTGCTGCCTTCGCGGGCAAGCCTCGCTCCTACAGGGGCTCGTGAATACTCAAAACAACGCTCACCCCGTAGGAGCGAGGCTTGCCCGCGATGGCGTCATCCGCATCACCCCGCCACATCCTGCAAAACAACCCGCCCTCGCACTTCCCAATACTGACCTAGCCTTCCAGCATCTACCCGAGCAAGGATGCTCTCGATGCTGCGCTACCTGCTGTTGGCTTTTCTCCTGACCTCACTCACCGTCAACGCGGACACCTGCCCCGACTGGACACCCGCCCGCGCGACAGTCGAAATCGACGCCGCACAAAAACAGATCGACCAGTGGGACGACAGTTACCACCGCAACGGCCGCTCGCTGATCGCCGACGAACTCTACGACCAGTCCCGCGCCCGCCTCACGCAATGGCGCCACTGCTTCAACCTCGTCTCCGCCGACCAACCATTGCAAACCGCCGCGGGCAAAGTCGCCCACCCGATCGCTCACACCGGCCTGCAAAAACTCCACGATCAACGCGCCGTGGAGGATTGGCTGCGCGACCGCAAGCAGGTGTGGATTCAACCCAAAGTCGATGGTGTCGCGGTGTCGCTGATCTACCGCAACGGCCTGCTGCATCAGGCGATCAGTCGTGGTGATGGCGTCAACGGCCAGGACTGGACTGCCTCCGCGCGGCAGATCCGCGCGATTCCCCAGCGCCTGCCGCAGGCGCAAGATTTACTGGTGCAAGGCGAGCTCTATTGGCGCCTGGCCGACCACGTGCAAGCGCAGGCCGGCAGCCTCAATGCGCGCTCGACCGTGGCCGGCCTGATGGCGCGCAAAGTGCTGAGTGCCGAGCAAGCGGGTGGCATTGGCTTGTTTGTCTGGGACTGGCCGCAAGGTCCGGAGAATTTGCCGGAACGGGTGGCGGCATTGGCGCAATTGGGTTTCCCGATTACCGCGCTGTACAGCCAGCCGATCGACTCAATCGCCGATGCGCAGCGCTGGCGCGATCACTGGTATCGCTCGCCACTGCCCTTCGCCAGTGACGGCGTGGTCCTGCGCCAGGATCAACGGCCCGTCGCCGAACGCTGGCAGGCGCGGCCGCCGTATTGGAGCGTGGCGTGGAAATATCCTTTCGCCCAAGCGTTGGCCGAGGTGCGCAAAGTCAATTTCAAGATCGGCCGCACCGGGCGGATCACGCCGGTGCTGGAACTGGTGCCGGTGCAGCTCGATGACCGGCAGATCAAGCGGGTGAGCGTCAGCTCGTTGCAGCGCTGGGAGCAGATGGACATTCGCCCCGGTGATCAGGTCGCCATCAGCCTCGCGGGGCTGACCATTCCCCGGCTCGACGAAGTGGTATTGCGCAGCGCCGAACGCATCGAAGTCAACGCGCCGCTGGCGGCTGACTTTCATCACTTGAGCTGCTGGCAGCCGACGCCGGGTTGCGAGAGCCAATTTCTTGCGCGCCTGGCTTGGCTCAGCGGTAAAAAAGGCCTGGCCCTGCCGCATGTCGGGCCGGGCACCTGGGAGAAACTTTTCGAAACAGGCCGCCTGAATAGCCTGCTGGATTGGTTGACACTCGATGCGCAAGAGCTTGCTAACATTAACGGCTTCGGCGAGCGCAGCAGCGCTCGTCTTTTTGGCAGTTTCGAAAGTGCCCGCCAGCGCCCGTTTGCAAGCTGGCTCAAAGCACTGGGATTACCCCCGACGGGCCAGGCCGTTCTCGCCGATTCATGGCAGGCACTGGCGCAACGAAGCAATGAACAATGGCAGGCCGAAGCAGGCATTGGCCCGGGACGCGCAGCGCAGTTGAGCGCATTTTTCCGCGACCCGCAGGTATTGGCCTTGAGTGAAACGTTACGCGTGGCGGGGATTGACGGTTTCCAGTGACCAACAATGCCCGGCGGCCCGGGAACCCAATGCTGGCGCTGCGCTCAAACAGCCCATTGCCACATCGACTCGATCATTTTTTTCGCATGGAGCTTTTATGAAATTTTTCACACCGCTCGCCCTGCTGACCCTATGCGGCGTGATGGCCGCGCCAGTGATGGCGGCAGAAGACGCCCCCGGCCTGTCCGGCTGCGCAGCCAAGAAACAAGGCATCGTCAACCAGATCGAATTGGCCAAGAGCCATGGCAATGCCGATCAACAAGCAGGTCTGGAAACCGCCCTGCGCGAAGTCACCGAACACTGCACCGACGCTTCGCTGAAAAAGGAACGCGAAAACAAGGTGCTTGAAGCCAAGCATGACGTCAGCAAACGCCAGGCCGACCTCGACAAAGCCATGAGCAAGGGCGACGCCGAGAAGATCAACAAACGCAAAGACAAACTCGCCGAATCCCGCAAGGAATTGCAGGAAGCGCTGGATGAACTGGATAAGTAGGACCTAGGCGTTGCGAGGGAGCTTTTGTGGCGGGGGGGCTTGCCCCCGCTGGCTCGCGGAGCGACCCCAAATCAGCAGACGCGGATAATCAGATCGACCGCGCGGGCCGAATTGACGACCGCTTCGCAGCCGAACGGGGGCAAGCCCCCTCGCCACAGGGAATACACACCGCTAGATCAATGATCCCGAAACTGTTTATGGCACGCACTGCAGGCATCTTCGACTTTCTGCACCGCCGGCCCAAGGTTGCTGGCCTTGTACGGCTGGACCTTGCTGGCCACCACCAATTCACCGGTGGCGGTTTCGAGGTTGCGGGCCATTTCCTGGAAGCGTGCCTGTTGCTGCCAGACATCGTCCTTGGCGCTGGTGTGATCTTCTTCGCGCACCTGCGGGAAATGTTTCCACGGCTCGTGAGACAACGCATCAAGCTTCACCGCACCGTCGGCAAATTTCGGCCCATCGAACGGGATGCGTCCACGCAACATGCCACCCAGATCTTCGCCGGTCTTGAGCATTTGCTTGAAAATCGCCTTGCGCTGACCCAACGGAGAATTGGGGTCGACCCCCCCGCAAGCGGACAACGTCAGGCAGGCCAGCAATACAACGGAAAGTCTTTTAAGAGTCATGGTGGCTTCAGGTTACGGGAAACGGCGGCCAGTATCCTCGCGTCATCGGCAAACACCAATAGCCCTATTATCAATAAGGGTTGTTTGAGCGCATGGAGCACTCGGGCGACCGTCAAAGGAATTACTCCATGAACAGCCGTTTCAAGGCCTGGCGCCCCCGCCTGACCTGGACCCTGCCGATGGTAGCCGTGCTCGCAGGCTGCACCGGCGGCGAAAACAACGCCCCCAAAACCCACGCATTGGCGACTTACACCAGCGCCACGTGGGAAGCATTGCCAGCTGTGTCCGACGCTGACCTGGTGGCCGGTTTCGGTTCCTGGCGCAGCGCCTGCACACGCCTCAAGGCTGATCCGATCTGGGGCCAGACCTGCGCCGCGTCCGCCAATGTGCCGGCCAGCGCCGATGCAATCCGCGGTTTCCTCAAACAAAACCTCGACGTCTATGGCCTGCGCGCCGCCAACGACAACCCGAATGGCTTGATCACCGGTTACTACGAACCGGTCTACCCCGGCAGCCTGACCCAGACCGAAGTGGCGAACATTCCGGTCTACGGCGTGCCCGAAGACATGATCGTTGTCTCACTGGACAGCATTTATCCGGAACTCAAGGGCAAACGCCTGCGCGGACGCCTCGAAGGTCGGGTGCTCAAGCCTTATGACGACGCTGCCACCATCGAGAACAACGGCGTCAAGGCGCCGGTGGTTGCCTGGCTGACGGATCCGATGAACCTGCAATTCCTGCAAATCCAGGGCTCGGGACGCATCCCGCTCGACAGCGGTCGCCAGTTGCGCATCGCCTATGCCGACCAGAACGGCCACCCCTATCGGCCGATCGGTCGCTGGTTGGTCGAACAGGGTGAACTGAAGAAAGAAGAAGTGACCATGGGCGCCATCAGCGCGTGGGCAAAAGCCAATCCCGAGCGCATTCCGCAACTGCTGGCGAGCAACCCCAGCTATGTGTTCTTCACGCAAAACCCGGACAGCAACGAAGGGCCACGCGGCTCGCTCAACGTGCCATTGACGGCCGGTTACAGCGCGGCGGTGGATCGCAAGGTGATTCCGCTGGGCAGCCTGTTGTGGTTATCGACGACCAAACCGGATGGCAGCGCACTGGTGCGGCCGGTCGCGGCGCAAGATACCGGCGGCGCGATTGCCGGCGAAGTCCGCGCCGATTTGTTCTGGGGCACCGGCGAAGCAGCCGGGCAACTGGCTGGCGACATGAAGCAGCAAGGGCAGATCTGGATGCTGTGGCCAAAAGGTGCAGCGCTGCCGCAAGTGCCGCAGGTGGCGGATGCGGTGAAGCCTTGAATCATCTGTCGTTGGTCAGATAGCTATCGCGAGCAAGCTCGCTCCCACAGTGGATCTGCGGTGAACATAAATGCTGTGTCCACCCGAAACCCTGTAGGAGCGAGCCTGCTCGCGATGAGGCCCTTACAACCGACAAATATCCTGGCTACGCCGACTCACATCGACACAAAAAAGAAACTCGCAATCAACGCCATCCCGACAAACCACACCAGCGACCGCAACATCGCCCAGTCCGCCAGGTAGCAAATGATGTAAAGCAGCCGACTGGTGATAAACAGCACCGCCAACACGTTGACCGTGACCAACTGCGCCGTGCCGACCAGATGCGCAACCAGCACCGCTGCGGCGAACGCCGGGGTCACTTCAAAACTGTTCAACTGCGCCGCATGCGCGCGTCGTCCGAACCCGTTCAGCGATTCGAGAAAGTCTCGCGGATCATGGTTGTCTTGCAGCCTGAAGCCATTGCCGAACTTGGCGATCCCCGTGCACAGGTACGGCAGGAAAATCGCGATCAAAACGCACCACAGAGCAACCGTCATAGAGCAATCCTTTCTTCAGTTTTTGAAATTCGAGCGCCGGTCAAAACTTCATCACCAGCATGCCGACCAATACCAACCCACAGGCTAAGAGCCGCGGCCGGCCGAAAGGTTCTTTCAAGTAGCGCATGCCGAACAGCACCACCAGAATCACACTGATCTCGCGCAGCGCCGCCGCTTCGGCAATCGAGCCCAATTGCATCGCCCATAACACCAGAGCGTAGCTGAACAACACACAAAACCCGACCGTCAGCCCGAGCCGCCACTGCTCGCGCCAGAACAGCTTGAACGCCGGCCGTTTGCGCACCAGCGCCAGCAACGGGAATGGCCAGGTGCTGAGTAGCGTGACCCACACCAGATAGTCGAGCGGATGCGACCAGCGCCGCAGCGCCTGGCCATCGATGAAGGTGTAACAACCGATGCACAGGCCGATCAGCGCCACCACCGGCAACATAGACCACGGCAATCGCGCGCCGCCACCGCCCTGCCAGAGCAGGCAGAGCATGCCCAGCGGGATCAGCAAAATGCCGAAGATCTGTTGATCGGTCAGCACTTCGCCGGCAAAGATCAGCGTCAAAGCCAGCACTACCAGTGGCGATAACCCGCGCATCAACGGATAGACCAACCCGAGGTCGCCGACTCGATACGCCTGAATCAGCAGATAGCGGTAAAGCAATTCGAACGCTGCCGACGCCAGAATCCACGGCCAGATTTCCAGCGGCGGCGCGCTCACGAACGGCAGCATGATCGCGACAAACAGCATCGCCACCGAGTCCATGCACGCGACCACCAACAGCCGCTCGGCGCTGAACTTGATCAGGGTATTCCACGCCGCGTGCAACAGCGCCGCCACCAACACCAGTGCTGTTGCAAGCACGGCCGACTCCTCTTGTTGTCCACCCCGCCCCTGTAGGAGCGAGGCTTGAGTGGGAGCATATTTTGCTGTGGGTGCATAGCTTGCTGTGGGTGCAAGGCTTGCTGTGGGAGCATAGCTTGCTCGCGATGACGCCCTTGAGACCGCCATCGCGGGCAAGCCTTGCTCCCACAGCAAGCCTTGCTCCCACAGCAAGCCTTGCCCCCACAGCAAGCCTCGCTCCTACGCGATAGCGCGGGAGAATTGATTCGCGATATGTCCGCAGCTGTTTATACTGCAAGCGACCACGCCGCACTCAGTTGCGCACAGACTAATTCCAATAATTCACGCCCCCGCCCGCACTCTTCGAGATCGGTCGTAGGCCTGCGTATGCCTGATCACAGCGTCAAGACTACCGACAGAGACCTTGCGCATGCCACTCGCCTTGCTTGCCCTCGCTGTTGCCGCTTTCGGCATCGGCACCACTGAATTCGTCATCATGGGCCTGCTGCCCGATGTCGCCCGCGACCTCGCCGTCAGCATTCCTCACGCCGGTCTGCTGATTACCGGCTACGCCCTGGGCGTGGTGTTTGGCGCGCCGATCCTGGCGATCGCCACCGCCAACATGCCGCGCAAAGCCACACTGCTGGGGATGACGCTGATGTTCATCCTCGGCAACATCCTCTGCGCGTTGGCGCCGAATTACGCGACGCTGATGGCCGCGCGAGTCGTCACCGCGTTGTGCCACGGCGCGTTCTTCGGCATCGGTTCGGTGGTGGCGGCAGGACTGGTCGCGCCGAACAAACGCGCGCAGGCGATTGCCCTGATGTTCACCGGCCTGACCCTGGCCAACGTGCTCGGCGTGCCGCTGGGCACGGCGCTCGGCCAATACGCCGGTTGGCGCTCGACGTTCTGGGCAGTGTCGGTAATCGGCGTGATCGCGGCCATTGCTCAGTGGTTGTGGCTGCCCAAAGACATCACCCTGGACAAGGCTAACCTGGCCAGCGAATTCAAAGTGCTGGGCAAGGTCAATGTGCTGCTGGCGCTGGGCATGAGCGTGCTGGCGTCGACCAGTCTGTTCAGCGTGTTCACTTACATCGCGCCCATCCTGCAGGACATCACCGGCGTCAGCCCACACGGCGTGACTGTCATGCTGCTGTTGTTCGGCGTCGGTTTGACCGCCGGCAGCATGATCGGCGGGCGCTTGGCTGACAGTCGTCTGTTGCCGTCGCTGGTGGGTATGGCGCTGGCGTGTTTGGTGGTGCTGGCGGCGTTCAGCCAGACCAGTCAATCGGTGATTCCGGCGGCGATCACGCTGGTGCTGTGGGGGATTTTCGCTTTCGCGCTGTGCCCGATTCTGCAGTTGCTGATCATCGATCAGGCGCATGAAGCGCCGAATCTCGGTTCGACGCTGAACCAGAGCGCGTTCAACCTGGGCAACGCCGCCGGCGCGTGGATTGGCGGGCTGGTGGTTGCCAGCGGCGCGGACCTGGCCGACTTGCCGTGGACCGGCGCACTGGTCAGCGGGTTGACGGTGCTGACCGCGCTTTTCTACATCTACCTGCAACGCCGGGGCGCGACGGCGGTCAATGTGTCCGGCTGATGGGTGGGTGTCAGGGGATCCACCCCTCACCCTAACCCTCTCCCCAGAGGGGAGAGGGGACTGACCGAGGTGTTCTGTCGAGTTACATCGACCTGAAAATTCTGAGTCGAACTCAGGTTTGAACGGCACAAAGGTCCGCTCCCTTTCCCCTCTACCATTTGGGGAGAGGGACTGACCGAGGTGTTCTGTCGAGTTACATCGACCTGAAAGTTCTGAGTCGAACTCATGTTTTGAACGGCACAAAGGTCTGCTCCCTTTCCCCCTCCACCCTTTGGGGAGAGGGACTGACGGAGGTGTTCTTTCGAGTTACATCGACCTGAAAATTCTGAGTCGAACTCAGGTTTTGAACGGCACAAAGGTCTGCTCCCTTTCCCCCTCTCCCCTTTGGGGAGAGGGCTGGGGTGAGGGGTGGCTCTTGATCTCATCACCCATTTCAATCCACCCAACCTGTGCCCTCACCCTCGCCCGGCACATCAAACCCATGCACGGCCCGCATCGTGCCTAACTCATCCCCCATCCAAAGGACCCCGGATGCTTGAACTTGTCGCTGCGTTTATTTGCCTTACGTCCCTGCTCACCTACGTGAATTTCCGCTTCATCGGCCTGCCGCCGACCATCGGTGTGATGGTCACGGCGCTGATGTTTTCCCTGTTATTGCAAGGCCTGAGTTTCATCGGTTACCCCGGTCTCGAAGAGCGCGTGCAGCAGTTGATCGGCCAGATCGATTTCGGCGATTTGCTGATGAACTGGATGCTGTCCTTCCTGCTGTTCGCCGGCGCCCTGCACGTCAACCTGAACGACCTGCGCAGTTACCGCTGGCCAATCGGTTTGCTCGCGACCTTCGGTGTGTTGATCGCCACGGCGGTGATCGGCAGCCTCGCGTATTACATTTTTGCCCTGTTCGGCTGGCACGTGAGCTTCCTCTATTGCCTGCTGTTCGGCGCGCTGATTTCGCCGACCGACCCAATCGCGGTGCTCGGCGTGCTGCGTACCGCCAACGCCTCCAAACCGCTGAAAACCACCATCGTCGGCGAGTCGCTGTTCAATGACGGCACGGCAGTCGTGGTGTTTACCGTGTTGCTCGGCATCGCCCAGCTGGGTGAAACGCCGACGGTTGGCGCCACCGCCATGCTGTTCGCCCACGAAGCGATTGGCGGCGTGGTGTTCGGCGGGCTGATCGGTTACCTCGTGTACCTGATGATCAAGAGCATCGAGCAACATCAGATCGAAGTGATGCTGACCCTGGCGCTGGTGATCGGCGGCTCGGCCATGGCCTCGGAGCTGCACGTTTCCGCGCCGATCGCCATGGTCGTCGCCGGTCTGATCATCGGGAACCTGGGCCGCAACCTGGCGATGAACGACATGACCCGAAAGTACCTCGACGGTTTTTGGGAATTGCTCGATGACATGCTCAACGCGCTGCTGTTCGCGCTGATCGGCATGGAACTGTTGCTGCTGCCGTTCAACTGGCTGCACGTGCTGGCGGCGAGTTTGCTCGCGTTGGCGATTCTGCTGTCGCGCCTGCTGACCGTGGCCCCGGCCATTATGTTGCTGCGACGCTGGCGCACAGTGCCGCGCGGGACGATCCGGATTTTGACGTGGGGTGGTTTGCGCGGCGGTGTTTCGGTGGCCCTGGCCCTGGCGTTGCCGCTGGGCCCGGAGCGCGATCTGATCCTGAGCATCACTTACATCGTGGTGCTGTCGTCGATCCTGTTGCAGGGTTTGAGCATCGGCAAACTGGTCAAACACGTCACCAAGGATGAGCCTGCGCCAACGGCGCAGGCAGAGCATCACTGACAGAAAGCATCACTAAAGAAAGCATCACTGATAGAAAGCATCACTGACTAAACAGCGTCATTGATTACTTTTTGTCCTTTTGCGGATCAGGGCTTGGCTCCTGATCCGCCTCTTCTTTCGGCGCACTGCTTTCGCTGCGCACCTGCGCATGGCTGATCAGGGCGAAGATGAAACTGCCGCCAATGATGTTGCCCGCCAGCGTCGGCCCGGCAAATACCAGCCAGAAATCCTTCCACGGCAACTCGCCAGCAAACACCAGATACGAAACCTCCGCCGAACCGACGACGATGTGCGTGAAATCGCCGAGCGCCATCAGGTAGGTGATGAGGATGATGATCCACATCTTCGCGCTCTCCATGGACGGAATCATCCAGACCATGGTGGCGATCATCCAGCCGCTGATGATGCCTTTGGCGAACATATTCCCGGCGTCGTTTTCCATGATCTTGCGCCCGATGTCGAGGAAGGCCAGATCAGTCTTCGCGTCGAAAATCGGCAAGTGCAACATCACGTAAGCCACCAGCAATGTGCCGCACAGGTTGCCGACCAGCACCACGCTCCACAGCCGCAACAACCGACCGAAGTTGCTCAGTGTGGGTTTGGTCATGATCGGCAGCACGGCCGTCAGGGTGTTTTCGGTGAACAGTTGCTGGCGCGCCAGAATCACCGCGAGGAACCCCGCGCAGTAACCGAAACTGGCGATGACTTTGAAGCCTTCGCCGTCGGGCAGTCGCGAGTTGAGCAATCCCATGGCCATCAGCGACAGGCCCATGGTCAGGCCGGCGGCGAGCGCCGACCACCAGAGCGCCGCGACGCTACGCTCCAGCTCCTGATCGCCCTGGGTTCTGATGATTTCATGCAGCACCGCCGCGCGTGGCGGCTGGTTGCGATGGGCTTCGTGTTTTTCTTCCGCCGAGAGATTCGGGGTCTTGCCGTCTTTTTGGGTGTCCATTGGAGCTGCGAACCGGTGGCGTGTGATGTAAGTACGACACGCGGCGCTCAGCGCTGTTCAGTGACCACCCAAACGAAACCGCTCTTGTAGGAGCGAGGCTTGCCCGCGAAGGGGTTCACCTCGGTTTTTGGGGTGACGCGAATGGCGCCTTCGCGAGCAAGCTTCGCTCCTACAGGACTCGAGTTACTCGCTGGCGAGTTCGTCCTGGAACTGGTCTTTGACGTATTTGATCTCGGTGCGGCCGTGCGGTGCCGGCAGGCCGTCTTCGCCGAGGTTGACGAAAACCATGCGCTCAACGGTAAGGATGCTTTTGCGGGTGATTTTGTTGCGCACTTCGCAGGTCAGGGTGATCGAGGTGCGGCCGAACTCGGTGGCGGTGATGCCCAGCTCGATGATGTCGCCCTGGCGCGAGGCGCTGACGAAGTTGATTTCGGAAATGTACTTGGTGACCACGCGCTGATTGCCGAGCTGGACGATCGCATAGATCGCCGCTTCTTCGTCGATCCAGCGCAACAGGCTGCCGCCGAACAGCGTGCCGTTGGGGTTGAGGTCTTCGGGTTTTACCCATTTGCGGGTGTGGAAGTTCATGTTCACTCCTGAGCGTCTTGCCGAATGATGGGCGCCATCATGGCAGAGCGCGCCGTTGCGCTCTATCAAGCATCGACTATGGCCTCGATTACCGTTCAGACATTGACCCACATAAACGCTTTGGAAGATCAGCTTAGCCCGCTATAATCGCCTCCGTTTCAAAACGGTAACGTTTGCTCTGCTACCGTTTTCCCGCCACCTGTCCGAGGGGCGCTGCAGCAGGTCAAACCTGTCAGGCTCGGATGGGGCGTTGCCAGGTCGTATGACCCGACACTAAACGCACAACGGCGCCCATTCGCATACATTACGAATGGAGGCTCTTCATGAGCGCTGTTATCACGCCTGCAGATTTTACCGATTACAAAGTCGCCGACATGTCCCTGGCTGCCTGGGGTCGTCGCGAAACCATCATCGCCGAATCCGAAATGCCAGCCCTGATGGGTCTGCGCCGCAAGTACGCCGCTGAGCAGCCGCTCAAAGGCGCGAAGATTCTCGGCTGCATCCACATGACCATTCAGACTGCCGTGCTGATCGAAACCCTGGTTGCCCTGGGTGCCGAAGTGCGCTGGTCGTCCTGCAACATTTTCTCGACTCAAGACCAGGCCGCTGCTGCTATCGCCGCTGCCGGTATCGCGGTTTATGCCTGGAAAGGCGAGACCGAAGAAGAGTACGAGTGGTGCCTGGAGCAAACCATCCTCAAGGACGGCGCGCCTTGGGATGCCAACATGATCCTCGACGACGGCGGCGACCTGACCGAGCTGCTGCACAAGAAATACCCGCAGATCCTCGACCGCGTCCACGGCGTGACCGAAGAAACCACCACTGGCGTTCACCGTCTGCTGGACATGCTGGCCAAGGGCGAGCTGAAAATCCCGGCCATCAACGTCAACGACTCAGTGACCAAGTCCAAGAACGACAACAAGTACGGCTGCCGTCACAGCCTCAACGACGCGATCAAGCGCGGCACCGACCACCTGCTGTCCGGCAAGCAAGCGCTGGTCATCGGTTACGGTGACGTGGGCAAGGGCTCGTCGCAGTCCCTGCGTCAGGAAGGCATGATCGTCAAAGTCTCCGAAGTGGACCCGATCTGCGCCATGCAAGCGTGCATGGACGGCTTTGAACTGGTTTCGCCATTCATCGACGGCATCAACGACGGCACCGAAGCCAGCATCGACAAAGCACTGCTGGGCAAGATCGACCTGATCGTGACCACCACCGGCAACGTCAATGTTTGCGACTCGAACATGCTCAAAGCCCTGAAGAAGCGCGCTGTTGTCTGCAACATCGGCCACTTCGACAACGAAATCGACACGGCTTTCATGCGCAAGAACTGGGCATGGGAAGAAGTGAAGCCACAGGTGCACAAGATTCACCGTACCGGCGCTGGCAGCTTCGATGCGCAGAACGACGACTACCTGATCCTGCTGGCCGAAGGCCGTCTGGTGAACCTGGGTAACGCCACTGGCCACCCGAGCCGCATCATGGACGGTTCGTTCGCCAACCAGGTGCTGGCGCAGATCTTCCTGTTCGGCCAGAAGTACGCCGACCTGTCGCCAGCGCAGAAAGCCGAGCGTCTGACCGTTGAAGTACTGCCGAAGAAACTCGACGAAGAAGTGGCCCTGGAAATGGTCCGCGGTTTCGGCGGCGTGGTCACGCAACTGACCAAGCAACAGGCTGACTACATCGGCGTCACCGTCGAAGGCCCGTTCAAGCCGCACGCTTACCGCTACTGATTGGTCCTGCTGTCCGCCCCTTTCGCAGGGGCGGACTCATGCAGAACACGCAAATCTGTAGGAGCAAAGCTTGCTCGCGATAGCATCATCACGGTTTCCCCTGGATACCGCGGCGCGTTCATCGCGAGCAAGCTTTGCTCCTACAAAAGCAAGGCTTACGCGTTTCCAAGGATATGACCATGTCCCAAGACCGTCGCTACAGCTTCGAGTTCTTCCCTACCAAGACCGATGCTGGGCATGAAAAACTGCTCGCCACTGCCCGTCAGTTGGCGACTTACAATCCCGATTTCTTTTCCTGCACGTACGGCGCTGGCGGTTCGACCCGTGATCGCACGATCAACACCGTGTTGCAGCTCGAAAGCGAAGTCAAAGTCCCGGCCGCCCCGCATCTGTCTTGCGTCGGCGACAGCAAGGACGACCTGCGCGGCCTGCTGACGCAATACAAGGCGGCCGGCATTACCCGCATCGTCGCCCTGCGCGGTGACCTGCCTTCTGGCATGGGCATGGCCAGCGGTGAATTGCGCCACGCCAATGACCTGGTTGAATTCATTCGTGAAGAAACCGGCAATCATTTCCACGTCGAAGTTGCCGCTTACCCGGAAATGCATCCGCAAGCGCGCAACTTTGAAGACGATCTGCAGAACTTCGTGCGCAAGGCCAACGCCGGTGCCGACAGTGCGATCACCCAGTACTTCTTCAACGCCGACAGCTATTTCTACTTCGTCGAGCGTGTACGGGCGATGGGCGTGAACATCCCGATCGTGCCGGGGATCATGCCGATCACCAACTACAGCAAACTCGCGCGCTTCTCCGATGCCTGCGGTGCGGAAATCCCGCGCTGGATTCGCAAGCAGCTGGAAGCCTACGGCGATGACACCCAGAGCATTCAACGCTTTGGTGAGCAAGTCATCACCGAAATGTGCGAACGCCTGCTGCAGGGTGGCGCTCCAGGGTTGCACTTCTACACGCTGAACCAGGCTGAACCGAGCCTGGCAGTGTGGAACAACCTGAAGTTGCCGCGCTGACGCAGCTCCAAGCTTCAAGCTCCAAGCTCCAAGCAAAACCAAAAGATCGCAGCCTTCCGGGGCTGCGATTTTTGCGTTCAGCGCGCTTTTTTTGTGCGCCAACACACGGAGTTAGAGCTTGTGCAGGCAGTTTCTGGCTCTTTACGGTTTCTCGTCGTAATCTCAAGCCATGCCTTTGATCGCGCAATTACTGACCCTGCTACTTTTCACTTGCCTGAGCTTCACCGCTCGGGGCGAGAAATTGCGCATTGTCACCGAGCCGTGGGCACCTTACGTCTATGAACAGGACGGCAAACCGCTGGGTCTGGACTACGAAACCACCGCCATCGTCTTCAAACGCCTGGGCATCGAAGTGGAATGGCAATTCCTGCCGTGGAAGCGCTGCCTGTCGATGCTCGAAACCGGCCAGGCCGACGGCGCGCTGGACATCTTCCACAGCGCCGAACGCGACGCCACCCTGCTCTACCCCAGCGAACCGCTCTCGGAAGTCGAGTTCGTGATGTTCTATGCCAACCAGCGCCCACACCCGTTCAGCACGCTCGAAGCACTCAAAGGCCTGACCATCGGCACCTCGCCGGGTTATCTGTACAGCGAGGATTTCAGCAGCTCGACGCTGTTTACCCGCGAACCGGCGCCGACCCATGAAGCCAACTTCGGCAAACTGGTGCGCGGGCGCATCGACCTGTTAATCACTGATCGCCGAGTCGGCCAGCATCTGCTTGATGAGCTGAACATCCGCGACCAGATCACTGAAAACCCGACAATCATCAGCCATCAGAGCCAGTTTCTGGCCGTGCGGCGCAATGCCGGGATGGATTTGCTGGTGCAGCGCTTCGGCGCCGAGCTCAAGCGATTCAAGCGCGAGCCCGCCTATGCTGAGCTGAGCGCCCGTTACGGGGCGAATCCGGACCCGGTGGTGCAGGCAAAAAGCACTTCAACCGTCCCCAGTAAAACCGTTGAGCAGCAGGAAAGCGGCGCGCAGTGATTGCTCTGTTATACTCCGGCCTTCCCGCCAGGCTCACGCCCGGACGCTCGGAATCGTTCAAGGCATCTCGACCCCGCTACAGCGCAGCTTTTCAGCCCGCGCGAGCGCTCCAGACGAGCCTTCGAAACCCAGCAGGACCGGACGGGATTGCGTTCCTCTTAAACGCCATTCGCGCCAGGCAAGACTCCCATTGGGCCAAGCCCTAACTAAAACAGGATTACTCATGTCCTTTGCTTCCCTCGGTCTCTCCGAGGCTTTAGTCCGCGCCATCGAGGCGGCGGGCTATACCGAGCCTACTCCGGTGCAACAGCGGGCCATTCCCGCCGTGTTGCAAGGTCGCGACCTGATGGTCGCGGCACAGACAGGTACTGGTAAAACCGGCGGCTTCGCCCTTCCGATTCTGGAGCGGTTGTTCCCTAACGGTCACCCGGACAAATCCCAGCGTCACGGCCCACGCCAACCGCGCGTACTGGTCCTGACCCCTACCCGCGAACTCGCGGCTCAAGTGCACGAAAGCTTCAAGGTCTATGCCCGTGACCTGAAGTTTGTCAGTGCCTGCATCTTCGGCGGCGTTGGCATGAACCCACAGGTTCAGGCCATGTCCCGTGGCGTTGACGTGCTGGTCGCCTGCCCTGGCCGCCTGCTCGACCTCGCCGGCCAAGGCAGCGTCGATTTGTCCCACGTGGAAATCCTCGTGCTCGACGAAGCCGACCGCATGCTCGACATGGGTTTTGTCCATGACGTGAAAAAGGTCCTCGCGCGTCTGCCGAGCAAACGCCAGAACCTGCTGTTCTCGGCGACGTTCTCCAAAGACATCACCGACCTCGCCGGCAAGCTGCTGCACAACCCGGAACGCATCGAAGTCACGCCGCCGAACACCACGGTCGAGCGTATCGAACAGCGTGTATTCCGCCTCGCCGCCAGCCACAAGCGCTCGCTGCTTGCGCACCTGATTACCGCTGGCGCCTGGGAACAGGTGCTGGTGTTCACCCGCACCAAGCACGGCGCTAACCGTCTGGCCGAATACCTGGACAAACACGGCCTCACCGCCGTCGCGATCCACGGTAACAAGAGCCAGAACGCGCGCACCAAAGCCCTGGCCGATTTCAAGGCCGGCGAAGTGCGGATCCTGGTCGCCACCGACATCGCCGCTCGCGGCCTCGACATCGATCAGTTGCCACACGTGGTCAACTTCGAACTGCCGAACGTCGATGAAGACTACGTGCACCGTATCGGCCGTACTGGCCGTGCCGGTCGTTCGGGCGAGGCGATATCGCTGGTTGCTCCGGACGAAGAAAAACTGCTGAAAAGCATCGAGCGCATGACCAAGCAGAAAATCGCCGATGGCGACCTGATGGGCTTCGATTCGAGCGCTGTAGAGGCCGAGAAGCCTGAAGTTCGCGAGCGTCCGGATGTGCGTAACCCGCGCAACCCACGTGGCCCGCGCGGCGACGGTCCGAACGGCACTGGTGGTGGCGGCGGTCGTAAGGACAAAGGCAAGGACAAGGGCGGCAAGGAAAAACCTGCAGCCACTGGCCGTGGCGATCGTCCGGCGCGTGAGCACAAGCCGCGCGAAGGCACCCCGGCCCGCGAACAACAGCGTCCGGCGCCACGCGCAGCGGCGGCTGATCGTGCTCCGGATGAGTTCCTCGACGATGACGTGGATAACTTCGGTAACCGCGTTGACTACGTGCCTCAAGCCAAACCGGCCCAGGGCCGTGGTCGTCGTCCAGGTGCTCCGGCACAAGGCGCGGCAACTGGCGCAGGTGCTCCGCGCACCGGCGGCAAGCCTCAGGGTCGCCAAAGCGGCCCGCGCAGCAGCGACGGCGCCACCACCGGCACCCCGCCAGCCAAGCGCAGCGGCCCACGCAACGGCGCTCCACGTGACGGTCAAGCCCGTCGCGAAGAGTCACGCAACCGCCGCCCGGCCCGCACCGACGATCAGCCTCGTTCGGAACCGGCCGTGCAAAACCCGCGTGGCCCGGCACCGAAGATTATCCATAAAGAGTCGAAAACCGATCGGTTCCCGACTCCTGAGCAACTGGATCAACTGCCAGGTCGCCCGCGCGGCGAAAAACCAGCGCTGCTGACCCGCAACCGCTGAGTTTTTGAAGTAACCCAAAATGCCCCGGATCTCACGATCCGGGGCATTTTTTATGCACGCCACAAACCTGTAGGAACGAGGCTCGCCCGCGATAGCGGTGGATCAGCCAGCGAAGATGTTGAATGTATTGGCCCCATCGCGAGCAAGCTCGCTCCCACAGGGGATCTTCAGTGCATACAGGTTTTGCGTACGACAGCGCTCAACTGTAGGAGCGAGGCTTGCCCGCGAAAGCGGTGGGTCAGTCAGCGAAGATGTTGAATGCATTGGCCCCATCGCGAGCAGGCTCACTCCCACAGGGGATTTCCAGTGGACGCGGGTTTCGTGTACGACAACGCTCAACTGTAGGAGCGAGGCTTGCCCGCGAAAGCGGTGGATCAGCCAGCGAAGATGTTGAATGCATTGGCCCCATCGCGAGCAAGCTCACTCCCACAGGGGATCTTCAGTGAACGCGGGTTTCGTGTACGACAACGCTCAACTGTAGGAGCGAGGCTTGCCCGCGAAAGCGGTGGATCAGTCAGCAGATATTTTGAATGTGAAGGCCCCATCGCGAGCAAGCTCACTCCCACAGGGTATATGCGGAGGTCATGGAGATTTTGTGGGCAATAAAAAACGCCCCCGACCGTGAGGCCGGGGGCGTTTTTTTGTCAGGCGCGAAGGTTACTTCGCTTTGACACCTTCAAACGTGATGTACAACTCAACCGCGTCGGAGGTTGGGCCCAGATCTTTTTGCTTGCCGAAGTCGGAGCGCTTGATGCTGGTGGTGCCTTCGAAGCCGGCACGGTAGCCGCCCCATGGATCCTTGCCTTCACCCAGGAAGGTGACTTTGACCACAACTGGCTTGGTCACGCCCAGCAGAGTCAGGTCGCCGGCTACATCAGCAGTGTCTTTGCCAGCGGCGTTTTTGCCGGTGGATTTGACGCTGGTGGAAACGAAAGTGGCCTTGGCGAACTTGCTGACGTTCAGGAAATCAGCGCTGGCGATGTGCTTGTCGCGCTCGGCGTGGTTAGTGAACACGCTGGCGGTATTCACGTTGAACTCGATCTTGCTGTCTTCTGGCTTGGCAGCGTCGAAGCTGAACTTGCCGTCGATGTCCTTGAAAGTACCGGTGATGTAGCTGTAGCCCAAGTGGCTGATCTTGAAGTCGACGAAGGCGTGCTGGCCTTCCTTGTCGACGGTGTAGTCAGCAGCCATCACGTTAGCGGACAGCAGAGCGGAACCGATTGCCAGAGCGGCGAGAGTCTTTTTCAACATGCTTTCTATTCCTTTGGAGTTGAGGTTGAACTTCAAGCTTTGCGGCCGAGCATTCGCGTCAGCGTCGCATCACGGTCGATAAAGTGGTGCTTCAATGCTGCCAACGCATGGAGACCGGAAAAAATTACCAATATCCACGCCAGGTAAAAATGAACCACCCCAGCGGTGTCTGCCTGGTCCGGTAGTCCGGAAACCAGAGCAGGAATCTCAAACAGGCCAAACACCGGAATCCCGACACCGTCTGCGGTGGAAATCAGGTAACCGGCAATCATCACAGCGAACAGGCTGATGTACAGGAACGAATGACCGAACTTGGCGCCGATGCGCGTCATCCGGCTGTAGCTCTGCAACGTCGGCGGCGGTGGGCTGATAAAGCGCCACAGCACACGCAGCAACATGATCGCGAACAGCGTCAGGCCGATGCTTTTGTGCAGGTCCGGCGCGTCTTTGCGCCAGGTGCTGTAGTAATCCAGCCCGACCATCCACAGGCCCAACGCGAACAGCCCGAAGACCGCCAGCGCCACGCCCCAATGCAGGAACACGCTGACCCAGCCATAACGAGAAGAAGAGTTACGTAGCGGCATTGCTCAAATCCTGTGAGAACTGCGAACAAGACTAACGAGTTATCTATCGAATTAAAGCGGAAAATTTCGCTTTGAAATATCGAGAAATACGATCAAGAGTCTCCAAGTGGTGAGTTAAGGAAAGATTAAAGGCGACTTTGTGTCGGGCTGTGAGGCGAATGTCGAGAAATAGGTGTTGGCGCGGACGACGCTATCGCGAGCAGGCTCACTCCTACAGAGAACAGCGTGGCGTCAGATGCAGGAGCGAGCCTGCTCGCGAAAGCCATCTGCCAGGCAAAAAAAAGCGCGGCCCTCAGGCCGCGCTTTCATTCACCGCAACGCCTTACTGCGCTTTGGTCTCAGTCGCTGCAGCCGGTTTTGCCGCAGGCTTTTTCGCCGGTTCAGCTTTCTTCGCCGCCGGTTTGGCCGGGGCTTTTTTAGTCTCGGTTTTTGCCGCAGGTTTCTTCGCCGCAGGCTTGGCCGCTTTCTTCGCTGGCTCGGCTTTGACCGGTGCCGCAGGCTTCGGTGCTTCCACTGGCGCCGGGGCCGGGGCGACCACTGGAGCTGGCGTCGGGGCTGGCGGCGTTACTGGCTCAGGCGCCTTCACTGGTTGCGCTTTCTTCTCTTCGTCCGCAGAACCACCGAACAGATTGCCGAAGAAATTGCTGAAGACGTTGCCTTTCTTCTGCGCTGCCGCGCCCGCCGCTACTGCGGTCGCTGCCGGAACCACTTTCGCCGGTTCAAACGACTTGCCCGCCGCCAGGTCTTCAACCTGACTGGCCGCGCGCTGGCCGGTGCGCAAGGCGCCTTCCAGAGTGCCCGGGTACAAGGTGTCGGTGTGTTCGCCGGCAAACGCTACGCGCTGCAGCGGACGCTCCCACAAGCGCCAGTATTTGCTGATCTGGCCTGGGCCGAAGGCCAGGTAAGCGCCGCCCATCGACGGGTCGGTGCTGTAACGGCGGATTTCATAACCGGTGAACGAACCGCGCGCCTGTGGGTAAAACGCGTGCAGGCGAATCAACACCTGATCGACCATCTGCTTGTCGCCGAAGGCCTGCATCACCCGCGCATTGTCGCCGGACAGGTTGATCACCACATTGGCGCCGCCCTTCAGCGCCGGTTCAATCCACAACATGCCGAGGCCGGCGTTGCTGTAGATCTCGCCGGACATGCGCGCCTTGCTTTCCCACACTGGCGTCTTGAACTTCAGCATGATCTGGTCGCGCCAGCCGTAGTTGGTGCCCTTGATCGCGCCGAGGTGCTGAGCGTCCAGCGCCGGGGTCATGCTGATCTTGTTGAGGGCGCGCAATGGCACTGCGACCACCACATAATCCGCCTGATAACCAACGCTGCCGACTTTGACGGTCACGCCGTCCTTGTCCTGGACAATCGCCGACACCGGTGAGCTGGTCTTGATGGTTTTCAGTTGTTTGACGAAGGCCTGAGCCAACACCGGACTGCCGCCGAGCAGGCGCGAAGCCCGCAGGTCACGGTCGGAAACACCGCTGTAGACTCGGTTCTGCTGTGCGAAATACAGCAGCGACAGGCGCGAAGGTTCGTCGTAACGCGTACGAATCTGCTGATTGATCAACTGACGCGCCGTTGCTGGCAGCGACAGACGGTCGAGCCAATTGGACACGTTGATCTGATCCAGCGCATGCAGCGTGTTGTTGGCAGCCGGGTTTTGCGGGTCTTCGATCGAACGCGCAAGATCATCGACGGTTTTTTCGTAGCGCTTCAGCGCTTCGGCAGTCACCGGGTCTTTGGTGGCCAGATCGGCGGCGGTGAAATAAACACCATCAACCAGGTAGCCGGGTGTGCGCACGAATTCAGGCGCTGGCGTGGTGCTGAGTTTGAACGCCGAAACGTACTTGTTCAGCACCGGTTGGGCCTTGTCGTTGCCGATCCACTCGCTGGTGGCCATGCCGGAGCGACCGCCCAGGCTTGGTTTGGCTTCCAGCAGCGTGACCTGCCAGCCTTTGTTTTGCAGTTCGTACGCCGCCGTGAGGCCCGAAAGCCCACCGCCGATCACGATCGCTGTTTTATCCTTGGCCAGCGCCGAAACGCTGAACAGCCCCAACATCACCAGCGCACAGGCGCGCAGCCAACCAGCAGACATTCAGCGAACTCCGGAAATAAGCGTAGGAAAAATCAGTTTTGCGAGTCAGACGACTCAAAGAATCGCGAAGAATACGTCAGCCATCAAAACGCCGCCAGCGACGTCTATCGCCCCACACAAAGTAGCTCAATCGACACAATGGGTTGCTCGGGCGGGGTTGTTCCGGCGCGATGCATTGCATAGGCTTGCGCGATTGTATGTCCGCGCCTGCCGCGGAGCGCCTCGAGGAGACTGTAAATGGGCCTGAATAATCAGTGGATGCAACGGGATCTGGCCGTTTTATGGCACCCGTGCACCCAGATGAAAGACCACGAACAGCTGCCGCTGATCCCGATCAAGCGCGGTGAAGGCATCTGGCTGGAGGACTTCGAAGGCAAACGCTACCTCGACGCCGTCAGTTCCTGGTGGGTCAACGTGTTCGGCCACGCCAACCCGCGCATCAACCAGCGCATCAAGGACCAGGTCGATCAACTGGAACACGTGATCCTCGCCGGTTTCAGCCATCAGCCGGTCATCGAACTGTCCGAGCGTCTGTTGAAGATGACCCCGGAAGGCCTGACCCGGTGCTTCTACGCCGATAACGGTTCGTCGTGCATCGAAGTCGCGTTGAAAATGAGCTTTCACTATTGGCTCAATCACGGCCAGCCGAACAAGAAGCGCTTCGTCACCCTGACCAACGGCTACCACGGCGAGACCATGGCGGCGATGGCGGTCGGCGACGTGCCGTTGTTTACCGAAACCTACAAAGCGCTGCTGATTGACACCATCAAAGTGCCGAGCCCGGATTGCTACTTGCGTCCCGAAGGCATGAGCTGGGAAGAACACTCGCGCAACATGTTCGTTGCCATGGAGCAGACCCTCGCGGACAACCACGAAACGGTCGCCGCGGTCATTCTCGAGCCGTTGATCCAGGGCGCGGGCGGCATGCGCATGTATCACCCGGTTTACCTGAAGTTGCTGCGCGAGGCGTGCGACCGTTATGGCGTGCACCTGATCCACGATGAAATCGCCGTCGGTTTTGGCCGCACCGGGACCATGTTTGCCTGCGAGCAGGCCGGTATCCGTCCGGACTTCCTGTGTTTGTCGAAAGCGTTGACCGGCGGTTATCTGCCGTTGGCGGCGGTGTTGACCACCGACGACGTCTACAGCGCGTTCTACGACGATTACCCGACCCTGCGCGCCTTCCTGCACTCCCACAGCTACACCGGCAACCCGCTGGCGTGCGCCGCCGCGTTGGCGACGCTGGATATCTTCGAAGAAGACAACGTCATCGAGAACAACAAGGCCCTGGCCCAGCGCATGGCGACGTCCACCGCGCATCTGGTCGATCATCCGAACGTCGCCGAAGTGCGGCAGACCGGCATGGTCCTGGCCATCGAGATGGTCAAGGACAAGGCGACCAAGCAAGCCTATCCGTGGCAGGAACGGCGCGGTTTGAAGGTGTTCAAGCATGCGCTGGAGCGCGGTGCCTTGTTGCGACCGCTGGGCAGCGTGGTGTATTTCCTGCCGCCGTACGTGATTACCCCAGAGCAGATCGACTTCCTCGCCGAAGTGGCCAGCGAAGGCATCGACATCGCCACGCGCGACAGCGTCAGCGTGTCCGTGCCGAAAGAATTTCACCCGGACTTCCGTGATCCGGGCTGACAGTCACCGCAAATCGTCAGCAGCCACAAAAGCGATTCCGAGCCAATTTTTCAGAGAACCCAGATGAGACTCTCCCGCTTCTTTATCGACGCCCCCCTGAGTACCGGCGAGCACGAGTTGCCCGAGGCGCAGGCCCATTACATCAGCCGGGTGCTGCGCATGGCCGAGGGGGATGCGGTGCAATTGTTCGACGGCTCGGGCCATGAGTTTCGCGGCTCGCTGGTGGACGTCGGGAAGAAACGCGTGGTGGTGCGGATCGATGAAAGCTTTCGCGGCCAGATCGAATCGCCGCTGCAGATCCACCTCGGCCAGGGCCTGTCCCGTGGCGAGCGGATGGACTGGGCAATCCAGAAAGCCACCGAGCTGGGCGTGACTGAAATCACCCCGATTTTCACCGACCGCTGCGAAGTCCGCCTCAAGGACGAACGCGCCGACAAACGTCGGCTGCACTGGCGCCAAGTGGCGATCAGCGCGTGCGAACAGTGCGGATGCTCAACAGTGCCGGTGATTCATCCGCCGCTGTTGTTGGCGGATTGGTTGAAGCAGACCGAGGCCGAATTGAAGCTGGTGCTGCACCCGGTCGCGGAACCGCTGGTGAGCCATGCCAAACCTGCGACGTTGGCGTTTCTGATCGGGCCGGAGGGCGGGTTGTCGGATGCGGAAGTGGATCAGGCTAAAAGTGCCGGTTTCCACGCCGCCCGCCTCGGCCCGCGAGTGCTGCGCACCGAGACCGCGCCGGTGGTGGCGTTGGCGGTTGCCCAGCAATTGTGGGGGGATTTCTAAACCGCTATCGCGAGCAAGCTTTGCTCCCACAGGGTCAGGGCTTGCCACCGAGCTTTCGACGGCCACCGACCTGTGGGAGCAAGGCTTGCCCGCGATGGGCTTACCTCGACCTACAGGACATAAAACAATATCGCCACAAAGTGCAGCAGACTCCCGGCGATCACGAACAGATGCCAGATCCCATGCGCATGCCGCAACCGGTGATCCAGCGCGAAAAAGATAATCCCCACGGTATATAAAACCCCGCCCGACGCCAGCCACGCGAACCCCGTAGCGCCCAGCGCCGCGAGCAAAGGCTTGACCGCCACCAAGACAATCCAGCCCATCACCGCGTAAATCACGATCGACAGAATCCGCGCCTCCGACCGCGGTTTGATCTCCTGCAAAATCCCGATCAGCGCCAACCCCCAGACAATCCCGAACAACGTCCAGCCCCACGGCCCGCGTAACGTCACCAGGCAAAACGGCGTGTAGCTGCCGGCGATCAGCAGGTAGATCGAAAAGTGATCAACCTTCTGCATGATCTCTTTCTTGCGCCCGCGCACGCTGTGGTAAACGGTCGAGGCGCTGTAGAGCACCATCAAGGTAAATCCGTAAATCGCCACGCTGACAATCTTCCACGGACTGCCGTCCATGCTTGCAATCACCAGCATCCACACCGCGCCAATCCCTGCCGCGACGGCCCCGACCAAGTGCGTCCAGGCGTTCAATCTTTCCCCGTGATACATCTGTTACTCACCTCAAAATTCGTTACAACATGGCGCAAGGCTCAGCCCTTGAGACTAAAAGCGCAATGTTTCAAGACACATATCCCCTTGCAACTTGCATCGTGCACAATCGAGCCATTCGAACAAGAGTCCGGCCCATGCTGATCGACGAAGAGTTGACCCTGAAAAAACTCGAGGTGTTCCTCGCCTTCATGCGCACCGGCAACCTGGCGCGTGCCGCTGCCGAATTGCAGACCAGCAACGTCAGCGTGCACCGCGCGATTCATTCCCTCGAAAGCGCCCTGCGCTGCCCGTTGTTCAAGCACGAAGGACGCAACCTGACGCCGCTGGAAAGCGCTTACGTGCTGGAAGAACGCGCGCAAAAGCTGATTCAGGACGTCGTCGAAAGTGTGCGCCTGACCCGCGAAGCGGCCGGGTTCTCGGCGGAACGTTTCAAACTTGGCTCGCTGTATTCGCTGACGGTGAAGACCGTGCCGCAGCTGATCATGGGCCTGAAGATCCGCCGCAGCGAACTGAATATCGACCTGATCCTCGGCTCCAATATCGACCTGTTGTACAAGCTGAAAAACATGGAAGTCGACGCCATTCTGGTGTCGCTGGACGACAGCATCCACGACGCGGATTGCGAGCATATTGCGCTGTTCTCCGACGACATCTTCCTCGCTACGCCGGCAGATTCGAAGTTCGCCCAGCGCGCCGAAGTCGACCTCGCGGAAGTGCGCGACGAGACATTCATCACGCTGACGCAAGGCTTTGCCACGCATCAGGACGGGATTCGGGTTTTCAAGCAGGCGGGGTTCGAGCCGAAAGTGGCGATGCAGGTCAACGACATCTTCACCCTGCTGAGCATGGTCAGCTCGGGCGTCGGTTATGCGCTGCTGCCGGGGCGGATTGCGGCGGTGTATGAGAACCGGGTGAAGCTGATTCCGCTGCAGGAAAAGTATCGATTGCAGCAGCACATCGGCGTGGTGTTTCTGAAAGCCAAGGAGCGTGATCCGAATTTATTGGCGTTGCTGGCGGAGTGCCGGACGTATGCCAATCGGAATGTGGTGGTATGACTGAGAGCCACCCCTCACCCCAGCCCTCTCCCCATAGGGGAGAGGGGGAAGGGAGCCGATCGAGGGCTTTTCAAACCTGAGTTCAACTTCTAATCACAATGGTTCTGCTTTTCAGAACCTGAGTTCGGCGCGATATTTCAGGTCGATGTAGCTCGAAAGAACAACTCGGTCAGTCCCCTCGCCCCCCCTGGGGAGAGGGGGAAAGGGAGCCGATAGGGGGCTTTTCAAACCTGAGTTCAACTTCTAATCGCAATGGATCTGCTTTTCAAAACCTGAGTTCGGCGCGATATTTCAGGTCGATGTAGCTCGAAAGAACAACTCGGTCAGTCCCCTCGCCCCTCTGGGGAGAGGGTTAGGGTGAGGGGTGGATCTTGAGCCCTACCCCACAATCCCACGAACAATGAAGTACAACAACGAAGGCCCCAACAAACACCCCAGCCCGGTATGGAACGTCGCCGTCAACGCCCCATAAGGCACCAACCGCCGATCCGTCGCCGCCAGCCCCGCCGTCACGCCGCTCACGGTTCCGGCCAAGCCACCAAAAACCATCGCCGAGCGCGGGTTGTCCAGGCCCATCCATTTCGCCGCCATCGGCGTGCCGACCATCACCAGAATCGCCTTGATCAACCCGGTGGCAATCGACAGCGCCACCACATCCGAACTCGCGCCAATCGCCGCCCCGGTCACCGGCCCGACGATGTAAGTCACCGCGCCCGCGCCGATGGTGGTCATGCTCACCGCATCGCGATAGCCGAACGCCCAGGCAATGCTCGCGCCGACAATAAACGGCAGGATCGTGCCCAGCAGCAGCGCAATCACCCCGATCATTCCAGCCTTCTTCGCCTCGGTGGCCTGCACCTCAAACGCCGTCGCGACAATCGCAAAGTCGCGCAGCATCGCGCCGCCCATCAAACCGATGCCGGAGAACAGCGTCAGGTCCGCCAGGCCTTTTTGCCCGCCGGTCATGGTGCCGCCGACCCACGCCAGCACCAGGCCGATGACAATGGCAATCGCCGAGCCGTGAATCCGCCCGAACGTCAGGCGTTTCGACAACACCACCGACACCCACATGATCACGCCGACGAACGCGAACGCCGTGACCAGACCGTTATGTTCCAGGCCTTTCTCGATGAGATCCCACATATCAGCGCCCCCCTACCGGCGTGCCAACCGGGGAGATTTCCTGCGGTTCGTCGGGCAACGGTTCGCCCTTGTGCGTGCGGCTGATCAGCGCAATCGTGCCGCCGCAAATCACCACCGAAGCGATCGCCGCCAGCACCGCCACCGGGCCGCCGTGCAGCGCGGTGACGACGTTTTGCTGCGCCGCCATCGCCACCACCACCGGAATGTACATTGCGCCCCAGAAGCCGACGCCCATCTCGCAATCCTTGGTCATGCCGCCGCGTTTCTGCATCCACAGCCGCGCGCAGATCAACAGGATCATCGCGATCCCGACCCCGCCGACGTTGGACTTCACGCCCAGCAACACGCCCAGCGCGTCACCCATGATCACCCCTGCCAGCGTACAGATCGCCAACAGCGCCACACCGTAAATAATCATTGTTGTAGTCCCTCAAGTTGCGTCGTCGAATGTTGTTTTTGTTGTTCGAAGCCTGAGTCGGGTGATCTAGAGTTGGCGGTTTCCCTCCTCACGCAACAGCGCTTGCAAGGTGTCGAGCCGCGCACCGTCGAAGGCGATCACGCTGCCCTGCTCGAACACCCGGCGCGCCAGCCCGGTCAGCACGGCGCCGGGCGGCAGTTCGATCTGCAGCCGCACGCCGCGCTCGTAAGCGCTTTGCACCGTGCCGCGCCAATCGACGACGCGGCACATGTTGAACGCCAGGTCGTCACGCAAGGCTTCAACATTGCTGATCGGCCGGGCGCGGCTGCCGCTCAGGTAGCCTGTCGCCGGGGTTTGCAAACGGACCTTGGCGAAGGCTTCGGCAAGGGTTTGCGCCGGCGCATCCAGCAGCGGGCAGTGCGACGGCACGCTGACGGCCAAGCGTTTAGCCAGGCCTGCGCCGCGTTGTCTGGCCAACTGCGCCACGGCGTTCATCGCTTCATCGCTGCCGGCAATCACCACTTGGTTATCGGCGTTGATATTGGCCAGATACACCGGCGTTTCTTTGCTGTGAACCTGCGCCAGCAGCGTTTCGACGGTGGATAAATCCAGGCCGATAATCGCGGTCATGCCGTAGCCCTGTGGATAAGCCTGCTGCATCAGCTCGCCGCGCAGGCTGACCAGATGCAGCGCGTCGCTGAAGCGCAAAGCACCGGCGACCACCGCTGCCGGATAGGCGCCGATGGACAGCCCGGCGACATACTCTGCGGCCATCGCCAGTTGCCGTGAAGCCGCGACACCCGCGATCAGCAGGCACAGTTGAACCGCCCTGGTCGACCGCAACGCATCGGCAGAATCCAGCAGCAAGACGTCTTCGCCGAGCACTTCACTCGCCTCATCGAGCGTTTCCCGAGGCAACCGATGGAGCATGCCCGGCTGCTGCGCGCCCTGACCGGGGAACACCAGCAAACTGCTCACGCCGCTTGCTCCTGCGGGTTCCACGGATCCATCACCAGACAGGCCTGATGAGCGTTTTTCAACAGGACCCGGCGCGCTGGCCCGGCCCATTCGCGCAGGGCGACAGCGCCGCAAGGTGTCTGCAATTGCAGGTCGACCTGGCAGGCGGCGCTGTCGACAATCTTCAGCAGCGCCCGAGCCTGAGTGCGGCTCAAGGGCTGCGGCGTGCGCAGAATCAAATCGAGATCGCTGCGCTCATGCAGCGCTTGAACACCGCTGGCCAACTCAAACCCGGCGCTGCCGCTGATGCCCCAGACAAAACCACAGCCATCGAGCATCGGCCGAAGCTGATTTAGCGCAAGCAACGCCGGCAAATCCCGATCAATCAGAACGTGGCAAAGGTCTTCCGGTTTGACCCGACGCTGAATCGCTTCGACCGCCATCAGCGTGGCAAAACGCTGCTCACGCAACGGCCCGCGCACGCCAACCGCTATCTGACCCGGCGCGCTCAACGCTCGCCGAACCACCACCGGATGACTGGCACTCAGCGTTTCACTCACCCACGTCGGCGCGTCCGCAGGCAACTGCTGCGGGGTCATGCCCCAGAGCAAGTCATGCGCCAGAAACGTCTTCACCACTGCGCTCTCAGCAGTTCACGCACCTGGCTCGACGCCGCGCGGTTGCTCGCGCCGAGGCGGCTGCTCAGATCGCGACCCTTCGCGGCGACATCACTGATCGCCAGGCTCAGGCATTCAGTCACGCAGGTAAGATCCTGCGCCGTCGGTTGTTCAATCTGCTCCACTGACAAGGTTTCCCAGAGCAAACCGAGGCTGGCGTAACTTTCAATGTCATAGGCCATCGGCGGCACGCTGGCGGCCAGCGCTTCGAGTTCCTCGACACTGCGCAAGGTCACTCGCGCTGCCGAAGCCTTGCCCATCGCGTGGACCATGACGCCCGGATCGCGCAGCGCAATCAGCCGGTTGGCTTGATAACCGTGAGCGAGAAATGCGCCGGACATTGCTTTGCCGACCAGCAGACCGATCACGGCATGGCCGGCCAATCGAGCGCGCGCGTAACTGTCTGCGGCACCGGCCAAGGCTTGGTGAATACCGAGGGCTTCTTCGCGGCGACCGTAGGCTTGGCTTGGTACGTCGACGATGGCGATCAAAGCGCGCTTCTGCGATTTGTCTTTATCCGCAACGATGACTTCCTCCACGGCTTTGGCCAACCCCCAACCTTCAAGCAATCCAACTTCGCCATTACGAGCACGGGCGAAGCGGTTGTCGGGATCGGTCACCACCGCGATAAATCGCACGGTTTGGTCGCCCAAAACACCGTCGGCGACTTTCAGCGAGGCGGGCAAACCTTCAACAGGTTTGGCGCCGCTGCTCAAAGCGTTAAACCAGTTCAAACCTCTCATGAGCGCTCTCCTTGATACAGATCGCGAACCACTGAAGGTTCGATTTGCGGTTCAGCGTCGAGGCGCGCCAAACGCTGCAGGAACAACTCGGATTGCTGGCTACGTTGTAGGTCCGGCAAACCTTGCTTGAGCAAATCACTGACCTGCTGCTGAATCTGCGCCACATCATCGGCGACATAACGATCCGCCAAACCACTGGCAAACCGCTGCTCGCCACCGGTCAGGCTCCAGATAAACGGGCGATCCCGCGAGTCGTATTCCTCAAGCCCGGCTTCCTGCTCGATCACCTGCGGACCATTCAAGCCAAGCCGCGCTTCCTGGGTCACCAGCAGATAACTGCATAACCCGGCCGCAATCGACATCCCGCCAAAACAACCGACACTGCCGGCCACCACGCCAATCACCGGTTGGTACTGGCGCAGATCGACAATCGCCGCGTGAATATCGGCAATCGCCGCGAGCCCGAGATTGGCTTCCTGCAACCGCACGCCGCCGGTTTCCAGCAACAGCACGGCGCGGGTTGGAATGCCTTTGCGGTTGTCTTCGGCGGCCAGTTGCAGCGCACCGGCGATCTTCGCGCCGCCGACTTCGCCGAGGCTGCCGCCCTGAAATGCACCTTCAATCGCGGCGATCACCACCGGCAAACCGCCGATGCTACCCTTGGCGATGACCACGCCGTCGTCGGCTTGCGGCACCACGCCCTGGCGCGACAGCCATGGCGACATGATTCGTTGAAACGGGTCGAGCAATTCGCGAAAGGTCCCGGCGTCGAGCAAGGCTTTCGCCCGTTGCCGGGCGCCGAGTTCTACGAAGCTGCGTCTTTGCAGGGACGGCTGGAGGAGATCAGTCATGGCCAATCTCCTCAAAGCCTTGCTCCAGACGCAGACGCACCACGCCTGGGGTCGCGCCGAAGTCGTGGATATCGATGGCCATCGCTGGCGGCGTTTGCCCGTCGAACATCCGCGCAAACAGATGCTGCCAGCGTTGTTCGGCACCGTTGACCGAGGTCTGCACCTGAATCGTCAGTTTGCCGGCCTGCCTCGGTTCGATCAGCACTTCCAGATCGCCCGAGCCGACACAGCCCACCAGCGTCCGACCGCGCGGCGGCTGCCCGGCGGGGAATTCAAAGGATAAGGTTTCCATCAGAAAGCTCCGGACTCGATACGGTCGATGAACAGGCAAGCGGCGAGCAAGTCAGCAGCGCCGCCGGGCGAGGCGTTCAACGCGATTAATTGTTGGTCCAGCTCATGCAAACGCCGACGCCCGCCAAGGCTGGCACTGCCGCCCGCGTCGAGCACCGCTTGCGCGCCGAGTTGCATGGTTTGCAGACCGGTTTCGCCGGCGCGGTAGAGCACACAGGTGTCGGCCAGTCGGGTCATGATTGCGAGCAAGGCGTCGAGGCGCGCGTTTTGTTCGCCGTGGCCGAGCGCGCGGCTGCGTTTGAGTTGCGGCAATGCGCGTTGCAACACTGCCGGAAAACCAAGCTGCGCTTCTTCGCGGGCACCGCGCGCGCCGTAGCGCTGGGCGACTTGGGCGCCGTGGCTGAGTGGGCGTGGGGCGTAACGGTCATCGAGCAAGGCTAGACGTGCGGCGCACAACGTGACGGCACTGGCGTTGGTGTTTTCCAGTGCGGCGGCGGCGATCAGCAGGCCCAAGGCCCAAATCGCCCCGCGATGGGTATTCACGCCGTTGGTGGTGGCGAGCATCGCTTGCTCGCCTTCGCGACCAATGCGCCCGAGGGCTTCGCGCAGCGGCAAACCGACGGCGCCGAACTGGATCGCCGCCTCGGCCATTTCCTTGAACGCCGGCCACAGTGACAGCGCCGAGGCGTGCATCAAACCGAGGTGCAAATCGCTGTGTGCGCCATTGCCGCGACGGTCAACCAGTGCCGGTTTCGGCGACAGGTCCGCTTCGTCGATCAACGCGTCCACCGCCAGATCGGCCAACCGATCAGCCAGGGTCAGCGGTTTGGATTGCAGATTAAGTGCGTGCATTTACCAACTCCTGAACTTGGCGGGCGGGTTGTAGAGGCCGCCAGACCACTCGACCAGATCAGCCACACTTTTCGCCGCAAGCAGTTCACGGGTGGCGTCGGTGCGGCGGATGCCGAGGTCTTCGGGCAAGGCGATCAAGCCTTCGCGGCGCATACGGGCGGTGTCTTTCGGGTTGTGGCGCAGGCCGATGGCGGTGACGCCGGCGACTGCGGCAATCATGGCTTGGCGTTCCTCCAGCGAGCGCGCCTTGTACAGATAGGCGATGCCTTCTTCGGTCAGCAAGTGAGTGACGTCGTCGCCGTAAATCATGATCGGCGCCAGCGGCATGCCGCTTTTGCGCGCGACTTCGACCGCGTCGAGGGTGTCGACAAAGGTCGGTTTGCCGCCCTCCTGGAACGTCTCGACCATTTGCACCACGAGTTTTTTACCGCGTTCGAGCAAGGCTTCCGGCGCATCGTCGTGGCGCATGTCGAGCCAGGCCGGGGTGCCGTGGCGGCGACCGCGCGGGTCGTGGCCCATGTTCGGCGCACCACCGAAACCGGCGAGGCGCCCGCGAGTGACGGTGGAGGAATGGCCATCGCCATCGACTTGCAGGGTCGCGCCGATGAACAAGTCCACCGCGTATTGCCCGGCGAGTTGGCAGAACATCCGGTTGGAACGCAGCGAGCCGTCGCGGCCGGTGAAGAACACGTCGGGCCGCGCGGCAATGTAGTTTTCCATGCCCAGTTCGGTGCCGAAGCAATGCACGCTTTCGACCCAGCCACTTTCGATCGCCGGGATCAGCGTCGGGTGCGGATTGAGCGTCCAGTTGCGGCAGATTTTGCCTTTGAGGCCGAGGGATTCGCCGTAGGTCGGCAGGATCAATTCGATGGCGGCGGTGTTGAAACCGATGCCGTGGTTCAGCGACTGCACGTTGTGTTTTTCGTAAATCCCGCGAATCGCCATCATCGCCATCAACACGTGCACAGGCTTGATGTGCCGTGGATCGCGGGTGAACAGTGGCTCGATGTAGAACGGCTTGTCGGCCACCACCACGAAATCGACCCAGGATGCCGGGATGTCGACGCGAGGCAGGTCGCTGACGTCGTCGACCAATTGGTTGACCTGGACGATGACGATGCCGTCGCTGAAGGCGGCTGGTTCGATGAGCGCTGGAGTGTCTTCAGTGCTCGGGCCGGTGTAGATATTGCCGGCGCGGTCGGCCATGAAACCGGCCGAGAGCACGACGTTGGGGATCAGGTCCACCACCAGTCGCGCGTAGAGTTCGATGTAAGTGTGGATCGCGCCGATTTCCAGCAAACCGTCTTCAAGCAACTGGCTGATGCGCAGGCTCTGGGTGCCGGCGAAGGAGAAATCGAGCTTGCGGGCGATGCCGCGTTCGAACAGGTCGAGGTGCTCGGATCGCCCGACGCTGGGCATGATCATGTGCAAGTCGTGAAGCTTGGCCGGATCGGCCTTGGCCAGCGAGCGCGAGAGGAAATCCGCCTGTTTCTGGTTATTGCCTTCGAGCACCACGCGGTCGCCGGGCAAGATCAACGCCTCCAGCGCCGCGACAATCTTGTCGGTCGGCAACACCACGCCGTCGGCCAAACCTTTCACCAACTCAAGCCGCCGCTGCTTCTCGCTGCGCCGCCGCGTCCATCGCGCGTTGGGGGAAATTGTTGTTGTCATGACCACTCCACGGGGTTCGCTGTCGTGGGAGCCACCTTAGGAGCGTTGGGTGGGGGGTATCAATCAAGCAGAGTGTTGGATTGTTACGGTTAGGGTAATGGTTTGGAATATTGGGTGGCTGTTAGATCCACCCCCTCACCCTAACCCTCTCCCCAGAGGGGCGAGGGGACTGACCGAGGTGTCTTACGCTATACATCGACCTGAAAAACTGAGTTGAACTCACGATTTGAAAGGCGTGGGGCTAAATCGACTTGAAAGTCCGGGTCGAACTCAAGTTTTGAAAAGCTTGAAGATCGGCTCCCTTTCCCCCTCTCCCCTCTGGGGAGAGGGCTGGGGTGAGGGGTGGATTTTGAACACACCTGGTTTTTGTGTTGAAACAAAAAAGGGCGCAAAAGCGCCATTCATAACGAATGGGCCAACTCCAATCTGTAAGCGGAAACTCATTATGTCCAAGGTAACGCCCGACTCAGCAGATCACACTGACACCAGTTCCCAAGCCTCCCTCGAAGCCGAAAAACTCAAGGAAGCCGCCGACCGCGTCTTCGCCCATTACTTCCCGCCCGCCCAAGAAAAACCGGGCAAGCGCCGCAAACACCCCCTCTTCACAGTCTCCCCCGATATCGACACCGAAGCCCTTCTGGCCAATGCCTCCGAAGACCTGCTGTCCATCAGCGCCATTGCTGCCGATCTGGCGGACGATGTAGAAGGATCACGCCGCTCGGTAGCCTTGGCGCTCAGCCGCATGGCCGATGGGGTGCAGTTGTTGGTGGAACGGGCGTTGGATCATAACGAGGCGTTGCAGATGAACGCTCAGGCCGGGGTTTAGCGCAGAACCCCTTGTGGCGAGGGGGCTTGTCGGAACGCCGCATCGCCCCGTTCGGCTGCGCAGCAGTCGTAAAATCATTGCGTGGGGTGTACCTGATACACCTCGGTTACAGGATTTGGGGCGGCTTCGCGACCCAACGGGGGCAAGCCCCCTCGCCACAGGGATCCGGTCAGACCAGACCCGCACTTACAAGCAACTCCTCCAGCGCCAACAAATCCGGCACCTTCGCCACTTGCTCCCCAATCTGCACCGCCGCTTGTTCCAGCGGACACAACGGCACATCCACATAGCTCAACTGACTATCGAGCTTGTAAGAGCGCGGAATCCCCTGCACCAGCAGCGCGATGAATTTCAACTCCGGGCGCCCGCCGAGGGCGTTGAGGATGACGATTCTCACACGCTCGCCGATCACCACTTTGCTGCCGCACGCCGACTCGAAACTCAGCAACGGAATCTGCCGATTGCGCCACGTCACCAAGCCCAAATACCACGGCGGTGTGTCGAGGTCGAACGCCGCCGGTTGATAGTCGATCAACTCGGCGACCGCGACGTTCGGCAGGATCAAATTGCGATCCGCCAATGGCAGCAACAGCCCGGTGAGGTTGCTGGTGCGATGTTCATGCATGGGTTTTGCTCCACAGCGCGATGCTTTCGAGCAGCACGGTTTCCTGATACGGCTTGCCGAGGTAGTCATTGACGCCGATGGCCATCGCGCGGTCGCGGTGTTTCTGGCCGGTGCGCGAGGTGATCATGATGATCGGCAAGTGCTGCAGACGCTCGTCGGCGCGCACTTGGGTGGCGACCTCGAAGCCATCCATGCGCGGCATTTCGATGTCCAGCAGCATCACGTCGGGCAGGTGATCTTCGAGCAGCAGCATGGCGTCGACGCCGTCCTTGGCGGTCAGCACGTTCATGCCGTGGCGCTCGAGCAAACGGCTGGTGACCTTGCGCACGGTCACCGAGTCATCCACCACCAACACCAGCAACGGCTTATGCGGCTCGGCTTCCGGTTCCTGAGTCACCCGCCGTTGCGGTACGCGCGTCTGCATGGCGCGGATCGGCGCGAGCAAATCGATGATCAGCACCACCCGCCCGTCACCCAGAATGGTCGCCCCGGATAAGCCCTGCACCGCCGCGAATTGCGCGCCGAGACTCTTCACCACAATCTCCCGCGTGCCCGCCATCGAATCCACTTGCACGGCGATGTGCCGCTCGTTGCATTGCACCAGCAACACCGGCAATGGCAGGCTCTGGCCCAACAGTTTCGGGCGTGTGCTGGTTTTCAGCAGTTCGCCGAGGTAGCACAGTTCGTAGTCCTGCCCGGCATATTTGTAGGTCGGCGGATCGAGTCGGTAATGCCCTTCGAGTTCGCTGGGCAGCACGCGGACGATGCCGTCGATGGTGTTCAGCGGGATCGCGTATTGATCCTCACCGCACTGCACCATCAGCGCGCGGTTGACCGACACGGTGAACGGCAGCCGAATGCGGAAGTGCACGCCCTGCCCCGGCACCGAGTCGATGACCATGCTGCCGCCGAGCTGCCGCACTTCCTCGTGAACCACGTCCATGCCGACCCCGCGCCCGGAAATCTGGGTGATTTTCTCGGCAGTGGAAAACCCCGGTTGCAGGATGAATTGCAGCACGTCGCGGTCGCTGATATCGCTGTCCGGCGCGAGCAAACCGCGCTTGATTGCCTTGCGCCGCACCGCGTCCAGCGGCACACCGGCGCCGTCGTCGCGGATGTCGAAAATGATGTCGCCGCCCTCCCGCGCCAGATCGAGAGTGATCCGTCCCTGCGCCGGTTTGCCCGCCGCGAGCCGCACTTCGGTTGACTCCAAACCGTGATCCACGGCGTTGCGCAGCATGTGTTCGAGCGGCGCGGCCATGCGCTCCAGTACATTGCGATCCATCTCGCCCTCGGCATTGCCGACGACGAACTCGACGTCTTTACCGAGCTCGCTGGCGACCTGACGGACGATGCGTTTCAAGCGCGGCAGCATTCGTTCGAACGGCACCATGCGCGTGCGCATCAGGCCTTCCTGCAATTCGGTGTTGATCCGGCCCTGCTGTTGCAGCAGGTTGTCGGCATCCTGATTGCGCCGGTCGAGAGTTTCCTTGAGGTCGAGCAGGTCCGAGGCGGATTCGAACAACGCGCGCGACAGTTGCTGCAACTGCGAATGACGGTCCATTTCCAGCGGATCGAATTCTTCGTAACCGAGGCGTTCGGCCTCGACTTGCTGGCGGCTGAGAATCCGCCCCTGGGTTTCGGTGTCGATCCGCCGTAACTGATCGCGCATGCGCTCGATGGTGGTTTCCATCTCGTTCAGCGCTACGCGCGCATCGTTGACCTGTTGCTCGATGCGGCCACGGAAGATCGACGTTTCGCCGGCCAGATTGACCAGATCGTCGAGCAATTCGGCCGAGACCTTGACCATATCGGCGCCCGCGTCCGGCGCCGGTGCTTCGGGTTTTACAACGATCGGCGCGGCTGTCGGCACGCTGATCGGCGCTACCACCGGAGCAACAACAGCAGCAACAACCGGCGCTGGCGGCTCAGCCTGATGGTTGAAGTTCTTGATCGCCTCGATCAACCGATCCGCGGGCGGACACGCTTGCCCGGCGCGGATCGCGTCGAGCATCTGCGCCAAGCGGTCCTGGCTGCTTTGCAGCAAGGTGAACAGCGCCGCCGTCGGTTGCAGCATGCCCGCCGACAAGCCTTCGTAGAGGAATTCCAGTTCATGCGCCAAGTCACCAATCGGCGCGATTTCGACCATCCGCGCGCCGCCCTTCAGCGTGTGCAGATCGCGCAGCAGGGTTTCCACTTCTTGGCGATTGGACGGCTCGGCCTGCCAGCGCAATAACGCCGCGCCGGAGTTTTCGATGATGTCGAAACCTTCTTCGAGGAAGATCTCCAGCAGCTCCGGATCATGCCCCGGGGAATCCGCCGCGGCGGGCGGTTCTGCCGTTTCGACGCTGCTCGAATGGCTTTGGCGGAACTGCCGAATCGCTTCGATCACTTCGTCGGGATCGCCCAACGGTTGCTGCTGTTGCTGCTGTTGCAGCTGCTCAAGCAGCAGCGCCAAGCGGTCATGACTGGTTTGCAGCAACTGCGCCAGCGCCGCGCTGTGGTTGTAGCGGCGGTCGACCAGGCCTTCGTAAAGGTTCTCCAGTTCGTGCGCGAGGTCACCGACCGCCTCGATCTCGGCCATCCGCGCGCCACCCTTGAGCGTGTGCAAATCGCGCTGCAAGGATGACAGCGGCGCGGCGTTGTCCGGGTCGCCGAGCCAGCGCTGCAAAGCCTGGCCGGCGCTTTCGAGAATATCCGCGGCTTCTTCGAGGAAGATCGCAACGATCTCGTCGTCGTGCTCGATTTGCGTCGCGGTGTGCGACAGCTCGGCGGTGGCATTGCCGAGTTCACGAATGCTCAGCGTGCGGCTGCCGTCGCTGCGAATCAGGCCCATGGCCGACGGGTCGAGGCTGGTATCGAGCAAACCGCGCAAGGCCCGGACCCGCTCCGGTTGCGGGCTGACTTCCTGGCCGGCGGCCAGTTCGTCGAGCATGTTGATCAGCGCTTCATGGGCACTTTGCGCCTCATGAAAAAAGCCGTCGCTGACCGCCAGGCTGCTCTCTTCCACCGCGCCATAAAGGTCGAGCAAGGCTTCGCAGAGTTCGTCCACCGGGTGCAGATCGGCGAGGTGCGCGCCTTCGCCGAGGGTGGTCAATTCGTCGAGCAACGCGCTGAGTTCCTGGCGCTCGCCGGGGTGTTCTTGCCAGCGGCGCAGCAGGCTTTCGGCGTCGAGCAGGATGTCCATGCCCTGGGCGAGAAAGTTGTTGATCAGTTGCGGATCGCGCTTGACCCGCAAGCCACGGTTCGGCGCGCTGAGCAGCGCTTCGAGGCGTTGATCGAACAACGCGTGAGTGCGCTCGATCAACGAGCGCGCGCCGGGAATCTGCGCCAGCGGATCCGTTTTGAGTTGGCGCAAACCGAGGCGGAACAAGCCTTCTGCTTCGAGCAGCAATTCAACTTCGTCGAGGTCCAGCGCGATCAAATGCGCCTTGTATTCACGCGCCAGTTGGTCGAGCGGCCCGGCGAGTTCGGCAATGGGCAACACGCCGGCCATCGACGCGCTGCCCTTGAGCGTGTGCAGTGCGCGCTGCAATTCATCGCTGGCCTGCAACGGCACGTGCTCGGCGGCTTGATCGAGGAAACGGTTAAGGCTGGCGAGGTGGGTTTCAGCCTCGTTGCGGAAGATCTCCAGCAGCAACGGATCCAGCGCCGCGACGTCTTGGCTGTCTTCATCGGCGAGCGGCGCATCGCCCTTGGCCAAGGCATGTGCGCGCGCGGCCAAACGGTCGACATCGTTGCGCTGACGTTGCGCGTTGGCGGCGAATTCGCTGACCAGTTCCGGCAGCAATTGCAGCGCATCGCCGAGCAATTGCTCGACCGCCGGGCCGGGCGCGACGCTGTGTTCGAGCACGCGATTGAGCAGGTTTTCCACGGCCCAGGCCAGTTCGCCGAGAACCAGCGCGCGGACCATGCGGCCACTGCCCTTCAACGTGTGGAAAGCCCGGCGCAGTTCGCTCAAGGCCGGTTTGTCGGCGGTATCGGCCGCCCAGCGCGGCAGGTATTCGCGCAGCACGTCGAGGACTTCGTCGGTCTCTTCGAGGAACACTTCGCGCAGCTCATCGTCCACCGGTTCTTCGCCAGCGGGCGGCGGCAACAGGCTGCCAGGCGTGTTCAGCGCGGGCGGATTGACCGCCGACATCGGGCTCGCCAGCACTGCCGCCAGCGACTGCGCTACGGTGGGGTCGTCGATTTGCTGCAGGTCCTGCATGTCCTGCAGCGCCTGCGCGTCATCGGCACTGAGCACGTCTTCGAGCAGCGGCACAGTTGGCCCCGGCCCACGTTTTTCACTGGGAA
Organism: Pseudomonas sp. 43NM1; assembly: GCF_002836905.1. Lineage (NCBI taxonomy): Bacteria > Pseudomonadati > Pseudomonadota > Gammaproteobacteria > Pseudomonadales > Pseudomonadaceae > Pseudomonas > Pseudomonas sp. 43NM1. The sequence continues at coordinate 56,748 of NZ_MKGS01000173.1, forward strand.
AAAACCCGAGCAACGCCAGACCGTTTTCGCCGACATCCAGCAACTGTTCGCCCGGCGCTTGCGGGTCGTCGTTCAGGCGTTCGAGGTAATACTCGATGCTGGTGATGACGTCGGCGAGGTGGTCGAGTTGCTGCCAGCCGGGGTGGTCGGTGTCGACCAGCAGGTGTTCGCGGATGAAGTCGTTGCAGGCCTCGATCAGGCTCGCGGCGCGGCTCAGCGGAATCATCGCCAGCGCGCCCCGTACCTGCGTGAGCAAGTCCGGCAGCGGTTGCAGTTGCGCGCGGTCCCAGTCAGCGTCGATGTAGTCAACGATGATGTCCTTGGCTTGTTGCAGGCAAATCCGCGCTTCACGAATGACAATCTGGTGAATCTGCGTCAGGTCGGTGGTCGGCAGACGGCTGTCTTCCTGGCTCTCCGGCTCGACGGTGCCGACCATTCCGGCCAGCGTCGCTTCGACGTAAAGCAAGGCGCCGGCAACGTCCATCAGGATCGCGTCGTTGGGTTCGCGCTGACCCTGGACCAGGCTCAACACCACCGCCAATTGGTCAATGATGACCTTGCGTGGCTGGCCAAAACCGAGCACCGCCAAGGTGTCGGCGATTTGCCGCAGGGGCGACAGCAGGCTGTCGAGGTCGGAGGTGTGCTGGCGGTCGCTGCGCACGAACAGGTCGAGGCGTTCCTTGACCCGCACCAGCTCTTCGCACAGCGCGGCGAGCACCGAGCGCATCGCGTCGCGGTCAGAGCCGGCGAGGCGCGCGCGTTCTTCGTCGAGCATCGCGCTGTCGGGCAGCGCATCGTCCAGTCCGTAGCGATCTTTCATGGTCAGCATCTGCCCGGTGGGATGTTCGGCTTTGGCAATGTAGAACAATAGACTTTTCAACAGCTCCGGCGGCGGCGCCTGATTGACGCCGGGCATGCCTTGTTCGAGCAGACGCTTGAGCTCCTTGTCGGCGTCCTTGAACAAGCTGCGCAGCGCCGGGCTGTTGGCAATCGCGCCGTTGCGCAGGCCTTCGACCAACGCCGAAGCGACTTGCCACAACGGGCTCAGCGGCGCATCGGCGCACAGCGCTTCAAGCCTGGCGAAGACTTTGCTCAGGTAATCCAGATTGGTTTCGCCGTCCTGTTCACGGAGCAAACCGACCAGGGCCATTTGCAGCATTTGCCGCAACTTGCGCAGCACATCGGCGAACTTTTCCGGTTCCAGCAGCGCCAGTTCATCGTCATCCAGCGCCGGCAATTCCGGCAGTTGCGGGCTGAACAGGCTGGTCTCCGACAGCAGGCTTTCACCGCGCGCACTGCGCAGATCGTTGATCAACGGCAGCACCACCAGCGGCAAGTCACGGCGCGCGCTTTGCACCCGGTCGAGGTAATTCGGCAACTGGCCGAGCGCCTGGCGTAACAGGTGAATGGCTTCCTCGCGATGATTGACGCGGTCGTGTTGCAAGGCTGCGGTCAGTTGTTCCATTTCTTCGGCGAGCAGCGCCGCGCCGTAGAATTCGACCATCTGCAAACTGCCGTGAACCTGATGGATGCACGCCAGGCAATCGTCCAGCGCTTGCGTCGCCTGCGGGTCATCAAGCAACAGTTCCAGTGCCTGATGAGCCTGCTTCAGCGTTTCGGCAATCTCGCCTTTGACCCATTCGAGGGCCACATAGTCGTGCCGATCACCCATAACCACTCCAATCTGTTCTGCTTACGCCCGCAGGCGGTTCAAGCGTTGTCCGTGGCCGGCCTGGGCTCGGCCGGCAAGGTGAAACCCGACACCGAGCGGCGCAGTTGACTGGCCATTTTCGCCAGGTTGCCGATGCTTTCGGCGGTCGCCGTGGAGCCGGACGACGTCTGCGAGGTGATCTGCTGGATCACGTTCATGGTCAGGGAAATCTGCCCGGCCGACGACGTCTGTTGCTGCGCCGCGTTGGAAATGCTCTGGATCAGCGCCGCGAGGGTTTTCGAAACCCCTTCGATCTCTTCCAGCGCCACCCCGGCATCCTGCGCCAGTCGCGCGCCACGCACCACTTCGGTGGTGGTCTGCTCCATCGAAATCACCGCTTCATTGGTGTCAGTCTGGATCGCCCGGACCAGCGTTTCAATTTGGCGGGTCGCGGCGGATGAGCGCTCGGCCAGGCGCTGCACTTCATCGGCGACCACGGCAAAACCGCGCCCGGCATCACCGGCCATCGAGGCCTGGATCGCCGCGTTGAGCGCAAGAATGTTGGTCTGGTCGGCAATGTCGTCGATCAGGCTGACGATGTCGCCGATTTCCTGCGACGACTCGCCCAGCCGCTTGATGCGTTTGGCGGTGTCCTGAATCTGTTCGCGAATGTTGTCCATGCCGTGGATGGTGTTGTGCACCACCTCGTTACCCTTGTTGGCAATTTCCACCGAACGCTCGGCCACCGCAGAGGATTCGGCGGCGTTGGCCGAGACCTGATCGATCGATTGCGCCATGTCGTTGATCGCCGTGGACGCTTCGCTGATCTGTTGCGCCTGATGCTCGGAAGCCTGCGCCAGATGCATCGCGGTGGCCTGGGTTTCCTGCACGGCGGCGGCGACCTGGCCGGCGGTGAGGTTGATGGTCGCCACCAGATCGCGCAGTTGGTCGACGGAATAGTTGATCGAGTCGGCGATGGTCCCGGTGAAGTCTTCGGTGACCGAGGCCGTCACGGTGAGGTCGCCGTCGGCAAGATCTTCGATCTCGTCGAGCAAACGCATGATCGCGTTCTGGTTGCGCTCATTTTTCTCGGCGGTTTCCTGCAACTGGCGGTTGGTTTCCCGAACCATCACCAGGCCGATGAGGATGATCGACATCAGCGCCAACAGGCCCAATACATAACCGCCGATGGTGTCGGTGTTGCGCCCGCCCGCGAGGTTTTCGAAACCACTGGCCAGGTGCGAGGCTTCGTCGAGCAGGGTTTGCGAGAGGGTGAAAATGCTGGTGGCCGCTTCGCGAACCTTGAACAGTTCGGGCGAGGTTTCGAGGATTTCATCCACCGAGCCGGAGACGAATTCGAACAGCTCGGAAATTTCCGTCAGGCGCGCGCGGGCGTCCTTGTCTTCCACCTGGCTGACGCGCAGCGCCGGGTCGCCCTGCAACATGCCGTTGAGCACCTGGCCGAAACGCGCGGCATCGCGGCCAAAGGCGTCGGCGGCTTGCTGCGAGTTTTCGTCGCCGGACAATACGGTGTTGACCGCGCCGAGGATGCGTTCGGCCAGCAGCGACTGACGTTGGGCCATCGCCACTTGCGCAGCCGGGGCGCCGCGTTGCAGGAGTATTTCGACGACTTTTTCGTACTCGACCTGCAACTGCGGCACGGTTTCGGCCAGGGTCGCGGCGACCTGGTGCAGCGACAAGACGGTTTGTTCGCTGGAGAGAATCGCGTCGGTGTTTTTCAGCAAGTGCTCCCAATCCAGCTGCACCGCGCGCATTTGCGGGCGCACGATGGATGGCGCGGGCGGCAGGCCGGTGTTCGGGTCGCCCTTCTTCAGGTAACCCCAGCGCTGGGCAAAGTCGTTGCGCGCATCGCTGAGCAACTTGAACGCGGCAGCCTTGCCGGCGGCGGCCTCGGTGGCGTTTTTGGCAATGCGTTGCGAGAGCACGCGCAGCTCACCGGCGTGGCCGATGTACTGTTTGTCGTAGGTGGCCTGGGTGTTGAGGTAAGCGAAGTTGGCGAACAGCAGCATGATGAAGATGATCAGCGCGATAAACAGCACGATGATCTGCGAACGACTGCGCGACCCTTCTGGCTTGCCTGTTTTTGCTTTTGTCATCGGTCCTCGCCTGTACTGCCCAATTCAACCCACCCCTGTAGGAGCGAGGCTTGCCCGCGAAGGCGTCGTGTCAGTCGACATTAATGTTGAATGAATAACCGCCTTCGCGGGCAAGCCTCGCTCCTACAGAGGATCAAACCGCGACATGCATGAAGTCCTGGGACTGCGCCAACGCAAACGGGCTGAACACTTGCCAGCTCTGCTCGCGCTGAAAGTGGCCGCTGACGAACCCGGCCATCGTCGCGCTCAGTGCATTGGCCGGCAGTGCTTGCAGGCTGTCCTGGGCGAAATGCTGCAAACCGTAGACTTCATCGACCATCAACCCGGCAAACACCTCTTTATATTCCACCACCAGCACCCGCCGCTGCTTGCGCACCGCCGATGGCTCATGGCCCGGCTCCTGATCCGCAAAAAAACCGGACAAATCCATGATCGGCAGCAACCGCCCGCGCAGGTTGGCGACACCCTTGACCCAGGGTTTTACCCCCGGCAATTGGGTGAAGCGCGGTTCATGCAGGACTTCGCTGACTTCGCCCATCGGCGCCACGTACCAGTGTTCGCCGAGGCGAAAACCGATGCCGCTCCAACGGTCCTGGCGGATTGGCTGCGACGGCAAATCCGCCGCCAGCACCCGGCAACGCTGGTCGATCTGCAGCAGCAGTTCGAAAGCCGTCAGCGATTCGCTCATGAGCGGGCGATCAACCGGCCAGCACGTTGTTCAGGGTTTTGATCAGGGTGTCTTCGTCGACCGGTTTGGTCAGGTAGTCCTTGGCGCCCTGGCGGGTTCCCCAAACCTTGTCGGTGTCCTGATCCTTGGTGGTGATGATGATCACCGGGATGTGCCCGGTTTCCGGGTCTTTGGTCAGTTGCCGGGTGGCCTGAAAACCGTTGAGGCCGGGCATGACGATGTCCATCAGCACGGCGTCGGGTTTTTCCTGACGGGCCAGCGCCACGCCGTCGGCACCGTTTTCGGCTTTCAACACTTCATGGCCGTGCTTTTCGAGCATGCCAGTGAGTTTGTACATTTCGGTCGGCGAATCATCGACGATCAGAATTCGTGCCATGGTTTTCCCCATTCTTCTTGTCGACGCCGGGCCCGTTGGCCGAGCGTCTCTGTTCGTGTCCTACTGCGGCAAAACGGCGGCGAAGCCCGGAACATGGGCCTGGATCGCGTTCAGCAGTTCTTCCTTGCTGAAAGGCTTGGTCAAAAACTGATCGGAGCCGACGATGCGCCCCTTGGCCTTGTCGAACAGCCCATCCTTGGACGACAGCATAATCACTGGCGTGGACTTGAACGCACTGTTGTTCTTGATTAAAGCGCAGGTCTGATAACCATCCAGACGCGGCATCATGATGTCGACAAAGATAATGCCCGGATGATTGTCGGCAATCTTGGCCAGCGCATCGAAACCGTCGATGGCCGTGATGACTTCACAGCCAACGTTTTTCAGCAGCGTTTCGGCGGTGCGGCGAATCGTCTTCGAATCATCGATGACCATCACCTTCAAGGCGCTGGAATGCTGTTCCATAAATGCTCTACCGTCGCCTTTGCGAAACAAATTGTCCGTTTGATGGCTCGAAACCCTTGATGCTCAAGGGCCGACAGCACTTGGCAGCCTTTTTAGCACAGTCTCCAACACCAATCTATCGGCCGGCCTTCGCGGTGGTTTTTCCTTGACCGGGAACACACTCAGCGCCACTCTGACGCCACTTTTTCGCGTCCACCCGGACCACCCCAATTCGAGGAAAAACCCATGAGCGTTCGCGTCGGGATTGTCATGGACCCAATCGCCAGCATTTCCTATAAAAAGGATAGCTCGCTGGCCATGCTGCTGGCTGCGCAGAAGCGCGGCTGGGAACTGTTCTATATGGAACAGCGCGATTTGTACCAGGGCGAAGGTGAAGCACGGGCGCGGATGCGTCCGCTGAAAGTCTTCGCCAACCCTGAGAAGTGGTTCGAACTGGAAGCCGAGACCGACGCGCTGCTGAGCGATCTGGATGTGATCCTGATGCGCAAGGATCCGCCGTTCGACATGGAATTCGTCTACTCCACTTATCTGTTGGAGCAAGCCGAGCGCGCTGGCGTGCTGATCGTCAACAAGCCGCAGAGCCTGCGCGACTGCAATGAAAAGCTCTTCGCCACGCTGTTCCCGCAGTGCACGCCGCCGACCGTGGTCAGCCGCCGCGCCGACGTGTTGCGTGAATTTGCCGCCAAGCACGGCGACGTGATCCTCAAGCCGCTGGACGGCATGGGCGGCACGTCGATCTTCCGCCATCGCGCCGGCGACCCGAACCTCTCAGTGATTCTCGAAACCCTGACCGCGCTGGGCACCCAGCAGATCATGGGCCAGGCTTACCTGCCGGCGATCAAGGACGGCGACAAACGCATTCTGATGATTGACGGCGAACCGGTGGATTACTGCCTGGCGCGCATCCCCGCTGCCGGCGAAACCCGTGGCAACCTGGCGGCCGGTGGTCGTGGCGAAGCGCGGCCATTGAGCGACAAGGATCGCTGGATCGCCGCCCAGGTCGGCCCGACGCTGCGTGAAAAAGGCTTGTTGTTTGTTGGCCTGGACGTGATCGGCGAGAGCCTGACTGAAATCAACGTCACCAGCCCGACCTGCATCCGCGAGATCGACAACGCCTTCGGCACCGACATCGGCGGCCTGCTGATGGATGCCATAGAGAAGCAGCTGAAAGCTACAAGCTCCAAGCCGCAAGTTTGAAGCGCGCGCTTACAGCTTGTCGCTTGAAGCTTGAACCTTGAAGCTAAAAACCAACATTGCGTTATCATGCCGAGCCCGTAAAAACGCGATGTTGGTTTTTCTGTTATGACGCTCCCGTCCGATCTGCCTGCTGAATTCGCCCACCGTGGCGTGCGCCCGGCCGATCGCCTCGGTTTTACCCTGTTTCTGGCGGCGTTGATTCACCTGGCTTTGCTGTTGGGCGTCGGCTTCACGATGGTCGAACCCAAGCAAATCAGCAAAACCCTGGAAATCACCCTCGCCACGTTCAAAAGCGAAACCAAGCCGAAAAAGGCTGATTTCCTCGCGCAGGACAATCAGCAGGGCAGCGGCACTCTGGATAAAAAGGCGATTCCCAAGACCACCGAGGTCGCGCCGTTCCAGGACAACAAGGTGCAGAAAGTCACGCCACCGCCCGCCGCCAAACCTGAAGTGCAGGAAGCGGCACCCAAGGCTGCCGTGACCACCGTCGCGCCGAAACCGAAAAAAGCCCCGACCAAAACCGAAGAGCCGAAACCCAAAACCAAACCTGCCGTGGCCGCGCCGACGTTCGACAGCTCGCAGCTGTCCAGCGACATCGCCAGCCTTGAAGCGGAACTGGCCAAGGAACAGCAGTTGTACGCCAAGCGCCCGCGCATTCACCGTTTGAGCGCGGCGTCGACCATGCGCGACAAGGGTGCCTGGTACAAGGACGAGTGGCGCAAGAAGGTCGAGCGCATCGGCAACCTGAATTACCCCGACGAAGCACGCCGCAAGCAGATCTACGGCAATTTGCGCCTGATGGTCTCGATCAACCGCGACGGCTCGCTGTACGAAGTCCTGGTGCTGGAGTCGTCCGGGCAACCGCTGCTCGATCAGGCTGCGCAGCGGATCGTACGGCTGGCCGCCCCGTTCGCGCCGTTCACCGGGGATTTGTCGGACATCGACCGACTGGAAATCATCCGCACCTGGAAGTTTGCGCGCGGTGACAAGCTCTCCAGTAATTAGGGCCTACGCCGTCTGTGTAGCAGCTGGCGAAGCCTGCGTTCGAGGACGCAGTCCTCGCAATCCGGCAAAACGGGGTCGTTCTGAAGAAATGATGTATGGCTATTTACGACTGCTTCGCAGCCGAACGCAGGCTTCGCCAGCTGCTACAGGGGCGCACGACAGCATTTCCTGTGCATCCCCAGCTTGTCAGTTCGCCCCTCCAACGCCACACTAGCGCTCATGAAAAACGTCAGCCCCAGCTACCTCAAGCATCACTTCCTGATCGCCATGCCACACATGGCCGACCCGAACTTTGCGCACACCTTGACCTACATCGTCGAGCACACGGCCAATGGGGCCATGGGGCTGGTGGTCAACCGTCCGCAAGACCTGAACCTGGCCGACATCCTCGAGCAATTGCGCCCTGACATCGAGCCGCCCGTGCTCTGTCAGCATGTGCCGATCTTCATGGGCGGCCCGGTGCAAACCGATCGCGGCTTCGTCCTGCACCCGTCCGGCAAGACCTTTCAGGCCACCGTCGAGCTGCAAGGCGAGCTGTCGTTGTCGACCTCCCAGGACGTCTTGTTCGCCATCGCTGACGGCGTCGGCCCGGCGAAAAGCGTGATCGCCCTCGGCTACGCCGGTTGGGAAGCCGGGCAACTGGAAGCCGAAATGGCCGACAACGCCTGGCTGACCTGCCCGTACGAGGCCGACATCCTGTTCAACACCAGCAGCGAATTGCGCCTTGAAGCGGCGGCCCGGCACCTGGGGATCAACCTCAGCCTGCTGACCAGCCAGGCGGGCCACGCCTGATGGCCCTGCGACTGATTCTGGGTTTTGACTACGGCACCAAACAGATCGGCGTAGCGGTCGGCCAGGTCATTACGGGCCAGGCCCGCGAGCTCTGTACGTTGAAGGCGCAAAACGGCATTCCCGACTGGAATCAGGTCGAAGCGCTGATCAAGGAATGGAAACCCGACGCCGTGGTGGTCGGCCTGCCGCTGAACATGGACGGCACGCCGAGCGACATGTGCCTGCGCGCCGAGAAATTCGCCCGCCGCCTCAATGGCCGCTACAACCTGCCCTTCTATACCCACGATGAACGCCTGACCACCTTCGAAGCCAAGGGTGAACGGCGTGATCGCGGCGGCCAGAAAGGCAGTTACCGCGACAACCCGGTCGACGCCATCGCGGCCGCCCTGCTGCTGCAAGGCTGGCTCGACGAAAACACCGCGCTGTTTGAATCCTGAAGAGCTGCAATAAGCGACTCTCTATAGCGACACCCCGAGCCACCTGCGGCAACAACCGGCTCGGGCCCAAGAAGGAGCAACCATGAGCCTGCCCAATCCCGCCGAACTGATCAGCCAGATGGCCACCGAGCTGGACACCTATCTGGCCAAACGAGGCATCAGCGAACCGCGTTTCATCGGCATTCGCAGTGGTGGCATCTGGGTCGCCCAGGCGTTGCTCGAAGCCCTGGGCAGCGATTCGCCGCTCGGCACGCTGGACGTTTCCTTCTACCGCGACGATTTCAGCCAGAACGGCCTGCACCCGCAAGTCCGCCCTTCGGCGCTGCCATTCGAGATCGAAGGCCAGCATCTGGTGCTGATCGACGACGTACTGATGAGCGGCCGGACTATCCGCGCAGCGATGAACGAATTGTTCGACTACGGCCGCCCGGCCAGCGTGACGCTGGTGTGCCTGCTGGACCTCGACGCTGGCGAACTGCCGATCCGCCCGAACGTGGTTGGCGCGACGCTGGCGCTGGCCGCCCACGAGCGCGTCAAGCTATCGGGCCCGGAACTCAAGCTCGAACTGCAAGACCTTGCCAATTAATCCGCCCTATTGAGAGTCCCCCTCGCGATGACGCCTCTAGACACCAAGCGCCCGCTGCAGCTCAATGATAAGGGCCAGCTGCGCCACTTCCTCTCGCTCGACGGCTTGCGCCGCGAGTTGCTGACGGAAATCCTCGACACCGCTGACTCGTTCCTCGAAGTCGGCGCCCGGGCCGTGAAAAAAGTCCCGTTGCTGCGCGGCAAAACCGTGTGCAACGTGTTCTTCGAGAACTCCACGCGCACCCGCACCACCTTCGAACTGGCGGCCCAGCGGCTGTCGGCGGATGTGATTACGCTGAACGTGTCGACATCGTCGGCGAGCAAGGGCGAAACCCTGCTCGACACTTTGCGCAATCTCGAAGCCATGGCCGCCGACATGTTCGTTGTGCGCCACGGTGATTCCGGCGCCGCACACTTCATCGCCGAGCACGTGTGCCCGCAAGTGGCGATCATCAACGGTGGCGACGGCCGTCACGCGCACCCGACCCAAGGCATGCTCGACATGCTGACGATTCGTCGGCACAAGGGCGGTTTCGAGAATCTCTCGGTGGCGATCGTCGGCGACATCCTGCACTCGCGGGTGGCGCGCTCGAACATGCTCGCGCTGAAAACCCTCGGTTGCCCGGACATCCGCGTGATCGCGCCGAAAACCCTGCTGCCGATCGGCATCGAGCAATACGGCGTGAAGGTCTACACCGACATGACCGAAGGCCTGAAAGACGTCGACGTGGTGATCATGTTGCGTCTGCAACGCGAACGCATGACCGGCGGCCTGCTGCCGAGCGAAGGCGAGTTCTACCGCTTGTTCGGCCTGACCACCGCGCGCCTCGCCGGGGCCAAACCGGATTGCATCGTCATGCACCCGGGGCCGATCAACCGTGGCGTGGAGATTGAGTCGGCAGTGGCCGACGGTCCGCATTCGGTGATTCTCAATCAGGTCACCTACGGCATCGCTATTCGCATGGCTGTGTTGTCCATGGCCATGAGTGGACAGACTGCGCAACGTCAATTCGAGCAGGAGAACGCCCAGTGAAGCTCAGCATTCTCGGCGCCCGCGTCATCGATCCAAGCAGTGGCCTGGATCAAGTTACCGACATTCATGTCGAAGCCTGCAAGATCGTCGCCCTCGGCGCGGCACCGGCCGGTTTCACCGCTTTGGAAACCATTGATGCCAAAGGCCTGGTGGCCGCGCCAGGGCTGGTTGACCTCAACGTCGCCCTGCGTGAGCCGGGTTACAGCCGCAAAGGTTCGATTGCCAGCGAAACCCGCGCGGCCGCGGCCGGCGGCGTCACCAGCCTGTGCTGCCCGCCGAAGACCAAACCGGTGCTCGACACTTCGGCCGTCGCCGAATTGATCCTCGACCGCGCCCGCGAGGCCGGCAACACCAAAGTGTTCCCGATCGGCGCGCTGAGCAAAGGCCTCGACGGCGAACAACTGGCAGAGCTGGTTGCGCTGCGCGACGCCGGTTGCGTGGCGTTCGGCAATGGCCTGGAGAGTTTTCGCAACACCCGCACCCTGTGCCGGGCGCTGGAATACGCGGCGACGTTTGACCTGACGGTGATTTTCAACTCGCAGGATCATGACCTCGCCGAAGGTGGTTTGGCCCACGAAGGCCCGACCGCGAGTTTCCTTGGTTTGCCGGGCATTCCGGAAACCGCGGAAACCGTGGCCTTGGCTCGCGATCTGTTGCTGGTCGAGCAAAGCGGCGTGCGCGCGCACTTCAGCCAACTCACCAGTGCACGCGGCGTGGCGTTGATCGCCCAGGCGCAGGCGCGCGGACTGCCGGTGACCGCCGATGTCGCGCTGTATCAGTTGATCCTGACCGACGAAGCGCTGATCGACTTCAGCAGCCTCTATCACGTCCAGCCGCCGCTGCGAACCCGCGCCGACCGCGACGGTTTGCGTGCGGCGGTGAAGTCCGGGGTGGTTTCAACGATATCCAGCCATCACCAGCCGCACGAACGCGATGCCAAACTGGCGCCGTTCGGCGCCACCGAGCCGGGAATCAGCAGCGTTGAGCTGTTGCTGCCCTTGGCGATGACGTTGGTGGAAGACGGTTTGCTTGATCTGCCGACCCTGCTGTCGCGCCTGAGCACCGGACCGGCCGAAGCATTGCGCCTGCCGGCGGGCAAGTTGGCGGTGGGTGGCGCGGCGGACATCGTGCTGTTCGACCCGGCCACTTCTACCGTGGCCGGCGAACGCTGGTTGTCCAAAGGTGAAAACTGCCCGTTCATCGGCCACAGCCTGCCGGGCGTGGTGCGTTATACGCTGGTGGATGGGCGGATCAGCCACCAGGCGTAAGACCCTGTGGCGAGGGGGCTTGCCCCCGTTCGGCTGCGCAGCAGTCGTAAAAACGGTAAATGCGGTCTCTCTGAGCCACCGCGCTTGCTGATTTTTGCGGCCGCTGCGCAGCCCGACGGGGACTTGCCCCCTCGCTACAATTAGCGCGAGCCCGCCCGGCTACTGATGTTGTTCACCTCAGACACTTGGGAATTCAGCGTCCAGAAGTCATACAAAACCCCCAGAAAGAACAACCCGCCTGTCACCAGATACAGCAATCCGCTGATCCATTTCCCCTGATACATCCGGTGTACGCCAAACACCCCGAGAAACGTCAGCAGCACCCACGCCACGGTGTATTCGATTGGCCCGGGGGTGAAACGCAGATCCGCCTCACGGTCCATCGCCGGGATCAGGAACAGGTCGATCAGCCAGCCAATGCCCAGCAAACCAAAGGTGAAAAACCAGATCGTCCCGGTGACCGGTTTGCCGAAATAAAAGCGGTGAGCGCCGGTAAATCCGAGAATCCACAGCAAATAACCGATCAGTTTGCTGTGGGTGCCTTGCTGGATTGCAGGCGGTCGATAGCTGTTCATGGAGGACCTCGATTCACGCGATAGATAAATATTGTTGAATTCTTTGTGACTTTTTTACAGGCGTCCGACGTATGGCAAATGCTACCTTCACTGCCGTCAAAGCCTTGTAGCTCTTGAGTTCTGTCAGACAATTGCGTCCATTAACCGCGCATTTGGTTCCGTTGACCGCAAGGTTGAATCGACCAACGGCCCCGAAACGCTCAAAAAAGCTGTTATAAAGTTGCGCGCTAACCCATATGAGCCCTGCCTAATGCGTCCATTTTTCAAGACATGGCTAACCATTTGCCTATTATTGCCACTGGCCGCCCACGCCACCAATCGTGAGCAACGTCTTCCAAACGTTAATGGTTACACACCGAAATCCCATGTTTCTGCTCCTTCGAGCAAAAACAAGAAAAACGCTAAACAAACTGCAACGTTGGCCAGCGCCAACAGCAAGCTGGTGCCGCCAATGGCCACCAAGCAGAGCAGCAATGTGTTGAGCCGTGCGGTAAACGTCCTCGGTACTCCATACCGTTGGGGCGGCAGCAGCCCAAGTAAAGGCTTCGATTGCAGCGGCCTGGTGAAATACGCGTTCAACGACGCGACATTTGACCTGCCGCGCACCTCGAATGCGATGGCCAGCGGTCATGGCGAGAAAGTCGATCGCAAGGATTTGAAGCCCGGCGACCTGATTTTCTTCAACCTCAAGAGCCGTCGGGTCAATCACGTTGCGATTTATCTGGGCAACGACCGTTTTATCCACGCACCGCGTCGTGGCAAATCGGTGAGCATTGATACGTTGAAGAAGCCGTATTGGGCCAAGAACTACGTGGTTGCCAAGCGGGTTCTGCCCAAAGAGCCGAATCAGCTGCGCGTCGTGCAGCGCTGATCCGACACTTGCGTCGTTCTTGAGGTCCCCTTCGCGGGCAAGCCTCGCGCCTACAGGTCATGCGCCAGTTTCGCGGCACATATCAATCCTGTAAGAGCGAGGCTTGCCCGCGAAGGCGTTTCCGGCCCCTCAAAAGTTATCCGGTGACCGCGCCTTCTCGCGCGCGTGGTCGCGGCTGATCAAGCCTTTGCCGACCAATTCCTTCAGGCACATGTCCAGCGTCTGCATCCCCAGATTGCCCCCGGTCTGAATCGACGAGTACATCTGCGCAACCTTGTCTTCGCGGATCAGGTTACGAATCGCCGAGGTGCCGAGCATGATCTCGTGCGCCGCAATGCGCCCGCCGCCGACCTTCTTCACCAGCGTTTGCGAGACCACCGCCAGCAGCGATTCGGACAACATCGAGCGCACCATCGATTTCTCATCCCCCGGAAACACGTCGACCACACGGTCGATGGTCTTGGCCGCCGACGTCGTGTGCAAGGTGCCGAACACCAGATGCCCGGTCTCCGCAGCGGTCAGCGCCAGGCGAATGGTTTCCAGATCGCGCATCTCGCCGACCAGGATCACGTCCGGGTCTTCACGCAACGCCGAGCGCAACGCGGTGGCGAAGCTGCGGGTATCGCGGTGGACTTCGCGCTGATTGATCAGGCATTTGCGGGATTCGTGAACAAACTCGATCGGGTCTTCAATGGTGAGAATGTGGTGATGGCGATGGTTGTTCAGGTAATCGATCATCGCCGCCAGCGTGGTCGATTTGCCGGAACCGGTCGGCCCCGTCACCAACACCAGCCCACGCGGCGCTTCGGTAATCTTGCGAAACACATCGCCCATGCCCAGATCGTCCATGCTCAGGACCTTCGACGGAATGGTCCGGAACACCGCGCCGGCGCCGCGATTCTGGTGGAAGGCATTGACCCGAAAACGCGCCACGCCGGGCACTTCAAAGGAAAAATCGGTTTCCAGGTGTTTCTCGAAGTCGACCCGTTGGGTGTCGTTCATGATGTCGTAGATCAGCTCGTGCACCTGTTTGTGGTCCAGGGCCGGCAGGTTGATGCGCCGCACATCGCCATCGACGCGGATCATCGGTGGCAGGCCGGCGGACAGGTGCAGGTCGGACGCGCCTTGTTTGGCGCTGAATGCCAGCAGCTCAGTGATATCCATAGCGCTCCTCAATTCCAGTAGAATGCCGCGAACCTCAGACCCGCTGGCGCCTCTTGAATGTCCACGATAGCAGACAACATCCTTCAGGTTAGTTCGCGCATCCACGCCGCCGCCCTTGCCGCCAAGCGCGACGAGCACAGCGTCCAGTTGCTGGCCGTGAGCAAGACCAAACCCGCCGAGGCGCTACGCGAGGCGTATGCCGCCGGGCTGCGCGACTTCGGCGAGAACTATCTGCAGGAAGCCTTGAGCAAACAGCTCGAATTGGCCGACTTGCCCTTGATCTGGCACTTCATCGGCCCCATTCAATCGAACAAGACTCGCGCTATCGCCGAGCACTTCGCTTGGGTGCATTCAGTGGATCGATTGAAAATCGCACAACGCCTGTCCGAACAACGTCCTGCCGATATGCCGGCGCTGAATATCTGCATTCAAGTGAATGTCAGCGGCGAAGCGAGCAAATCCGGCTGTGCCCCCGCCGATCTGCCAGCCTTGGCCAAAGCCATCAGCGAATTGCCGCGCCTGCAATTGCGCGGGTTGATGGCGATTCCCGAGCCGACTGACGATCGCGCCGCCCAGGACGCCGCTTTTGCTGCCGTGCGCGACTTGCGCGACAGTCTGCAAACCAGCCTGCAATCCACTTTGAGTCAGCCACTCGACACACTGTCCATGGGCATGAGCCACGATCTCGAATCGGCCATCGCCCAAGGCGCGACTTGCGTGCGTATCGGTACGGCCCTGTTCGGTGCCCGCGACTACGCTCGACCATGAACATGGCTCACGCTTCTCTTTATAAGGACCTGACATGAGCAAAACCCGTACTGCATTTATCGGTGCCGGCAACATGGCCGCCAGCCTTATCGGCGGCATGCGCGCCAAGGGTCTGGACGCGGCGCACATCCGCGCCAGCGATCCCGGCGCCGACACCCGCGCTCGCGTGAGTGCGGAACACGGCATCGAAGTGTTCGCCGACAACGCCGAAGCGATTGAAGGCGCCGACGTCGTGGTCCTGGCGGTCAAGCCGCAAGCGATGAAAGCCGTGTGCGAAGCGATCCGCCCAAGCCTCAAACCGCATCAACTGGTGGTGTCGATTGCCGCCGGTATTACCTGCGCGAGCATGAAAAACTGGCTCGGCGCGCAACCGATTGTGCGGTGCATGCCCAACACCCCGGCGCTGCTGCGTCAGGGCGTGAGCGGTTTGTACGCGACCGCCGAAGTCGACGCCGAGCAACGCCAACAGGCGCAGGAGCTGTTGTCCGCCGTCGGTTTGGCGTTGTGGCTGGACGAAGAGCAGCAACTGGACGCGGTCACCGCTGTTTCCGGCAGCGGCCCGGCGTACTTCTTTTTGCTGATCGAAGCGATGACGGCGGCCGGGGTCAAACTCGGTTTGCCGGCAGACATCGCCGCCCAGTTGACCGTGCAAACCGCCTTGGGCGCCGCGCACATGGCGGTCGCCAGTGACGTCGACGCCGCAGAATTGCGTCGCCGTGTGACCTCGCCTGCGGGCACCACGGAAGCCGCGATCAAGTCGTTCCAGGCCAATGGCTTCGAAGCCCTGGTCGAAAAAGCACTCGGCGCCGCCGCACAGCGCTCGGCCGAGATGGCCGAGCAACTTGGGCGTTAATCAGCTCTTACAAAGGAATCAATGATGCTCGGACTCAATGACGCTGCCATTTTCATCATCAAGACCTTGGGCAGCCTGTACCTGCTGATCGTGCTCTTGCGTTTCATCCTGCAACTGGTTCGCGCGAACTTCTACAACCCGCTCTGCCAGTTCATCGTCAAAGCCACGCAACCGCTGCTCAAACCGCTGCGCCGGGTGATCCCGAGCATGTTCGGCCTGGACATGTCGTCGCTGGTGCTGGCGCTGATCCTGCAAATGCTGCTGATCGCGGTGATCCTGTTGCTCAAAGGCTTCATGGTGAACTGGCTGTTCCTGCTGCCGTGGGCGCTGATTGCGCTGTTCTCGCTGTTCTTGAACATCATTTTCTACGCGATGATCATCAGCGTGATTCTCTCGTGGGTCGCACCGGGCAGCCACAATCCGGGCGCCGAGCTGGTAGCGCAGATCACTGAGCCGGTGCTGGCACCGTTCCGCCGGATCATTCCGAATCTCGGTGGCCTGGATATCTCGCCGATCTTCGCGTTTATCGTTATCCAACTGCTGCAGAGCTGGCTGATCCCGCGACTGGCCTACTACGCGCTGATGCCGACCGGATTGCTCGGCTTGATCTGATCGGCTACTCGCTCTGAACAGGTGGCACTTCCAAGAGCCACCCCTCACCCCAGCCCTCTCCCCATGGGGGAGAGGGGGAAAGGGAGCTGATCGGGGACTTTTCTGAACCTGAGTTCGGCTCGGTATTTCAGGTCGACGTAATTCGAAAAACCACTCGGTCAGTCCCCTCGCCCCTTTGGGGAGAGGGGGAAAGGGAGCTGATCGGGGACTTTTCTGAACCTGAGTTCGGCTCGGTATTTCAGGTCGACGTAATTCGAAAAACCACTCGCTCAGTCCCCTCGCCCCTTTGGGGAGAGGGGAAAGGGAGCTGATCGGGGGCTTTTCTGAACCTGAGTTCGGCTCGGTATTTCAGGTCGACGTAATTCGAAAAACCACTCGCTCAGTCCCCTCACTCCTTTAGGGAGAGGGGGAAAGCGAGCTGATCGGGGACATTCAGAACCTGAGTTCGGCTCGGTATTACAGGTCGACGTAATTCGAAAAACAACTCGGTCAGTCCCCTCGCCCCTTTGGGGAGAGGGTTAGGGTGAGGGGGCGATCCAAAGCCGATCACCTATTTCCCAAACACCCCGCCCATTGCTTGCCGCTAGGCACACCGGTCTTTAGACTTACGCCTCATTTCAACGAGAGCAGGGTCGATGCCAACTGCCTTTCCCGCCGATTCTGTTGGTCTGGTGACGCCGCAAGTGGCGCACTTCAGTGAACCCCTGGCCCTGGCCTGCGGTCGTTCGCTCCCAGCTTATGACCTCATTTACGAAACCTACGGCACGCTGAACGCCACGGCGAGCAACGCCGTGCTGATCTGCCACGCCTTGTCCGGCCACCATCACGCGGCTGGTTTCCACCGCCCCGACGACCGCAAACCCGGTTGGTGGGACAGCTGCATCGGCCCCGGCAAGCCGATCGACACCACTAAATTCTTCGTCGTCAGCCTCAACAACCTCGGCGGCTGCAACGGTTCGACCGGCCCGAGCAGCCTCAACCCGGACACCGGCAAGCCGTTCGGCGCCGATTTCCCGGTGTTGACCGTCGAAGACTGGGTGCACAGCCAGGCGCGCCTGTCCGATGTGCTCGGCATCAGCCAATGGGCCGCGGTGATCGGCGGCAGCCTCGGCGGCATGCAGGCGTTGCAGTGGACCATCACCTACCCTGACCGCGTGCGCCACTGCCTGGCCATCGCCTCGGCACCGAAGCTGTCGGCGCAGAACATCGCGTTCAACGAAGTGGCGCGCCAGGCGATCCTCACAGACCCCGAATTCCACGGCGGTTCGTTCCAGGAAGCAGGCGTGATCCCCAAGCGTGGCTTGATGCTGGCGCGGATGGTCGGGCACATCACTTACCTGTCCGACGACTCCATGGGCGAGAAATTCGGCCGGGGCCTGAAGAGCGAAAAGCTCAACTACGACTTCCACAGCGTCGAGTTCCAGGTCGAAAGCTACCTGCGTTATCAGGGCGAAGAGTTCTCCGGACGTTTCGACGCCAACACTTATCTGCTGATGACCAAAGCCCTGGACTACTTCGACCCAGCGGCGAACTTCGACGATGACCTGGCGAAAACCTTCGCCGGCGCCACCTCCAAGTTCTGCGTGATGTCGTTCACCACCGACTGGCGCTTCTCCCCGGCCCGGTCGCGGGAACTGGTCGACGCGCTGATGGCCGCCAAGAAAGACGTCTGCTACCTCGAGATCGATGCTCCGCAAGGCCACGACGCCTTCCTGATTCCGATCCCGCGTTACCTGCAGGCGTTCAGCAATTACATGAACAGAATCCAATTGTGAGTAAGCCATGAGAGCCGATCTGGAAATCATCCAGGAATGGATCCCCGCCGGTAGCCGCGTGCTCGACCTCGGTTGCGGCGACGGCGAGCTGCTGACCTGGCTGCGCGACAACAAGCAAGTCACCGGTTATGGCCTGGAAAACGACGCCGACAACATCGCCGAATGCGTGGCCAAAGGCATCAACGTCATCGAGCAGGACCTGGACAAAGGCCTCGGCAACTTTGCCAGCAACAGTTTCGACATCGTGGTCATGACGCAGGCGCTGCAAGCCGTGCATTACCCCGACCGGATCCTCGACGAAATGCTTCGCGTCGGCCGCCAGTGCATCATCACCTTCCCGAATTTCGGTCACTGGCGCTGCCGCTGGTACCTGGCGAGCAAGGGCCGGATGCCGGTTTCCGAGTTCCTGCCGTACACCTGGTACAACACGCCGAACATTCACTTCTGCACCTTCGGCGACTTTGAAGAGTTGTGCCGCGAACGTGCAGCCAAGGTCATTGATCGGCTTGCCGTGGATCAACAGCACCGCCACGGGTGGGCCAGTAAGCTTTGGCCTAATCTGTTAGGTGAGATCGGCATCTACCGCGTCAGCAGCCCAGGGTTGCCGGACCACAAAGTCGCGATTTGAGCCACGCTATTCCAAGGAGAACGATCATGGGTCGTCTAGCACTGTTTGTACTTACTGCCTGCCTCAGCGTGACGGCGATGGCTGCCGATGCGATCAAAGGCGAGCGCCAGGAAAAATTGGGCAGCGGCGCGGTCGTGCATTACAACACCTTCAACTCGACCTTCTTGACGCCGGATATCGCCAAGGCTGCCGAGCTGATTCGCAGCAAAAACCAAGGCGTGATCAACGTCTCGGTGGTCAAGGATCGCAAACCGCTGATCGCCCAGGTGAGCGGCACAGTCAAAGACCTGACCAGCAAAAGCGTACCCTTGACGTTCCGCCAGATCACCGAGCAAGGCGCGGTCTACTACATCGCGCAATACCCGGTGGACCAGCAGGAAACCCGCACCTTCGACATAACGGTCAAGGTCGGCGATGAAACCAGAACTATCAACTTCAACCAAGAGCTCTTCCCCGGCGAATGATCAACTTCACGCAACTCGTATTGGCCAGCCATAACGCCGGCAAACTCAAAGAACTGCAAGCCATGCTCGGCGCGTCCGTGCAATTGCGCTCAATCGGCGAGTTCAGCAGCATCGAGCCGGAAGAAACCGGCCTGTCGTTCGTCGAGAACGCGATCCTTAAGGCGCGTAACGCGGCGCGCATCTCCGGTCTGCCGGCATTGGCCGACGATTCGGGGCTGGCGGTGGATTTCCTTGGCGGTGCGCCGGGGATTTATTCCGCGCGTTACGCCGATGGCAAGGGCGATGCGGCGAACAACGCCAAGCTGCTCGACGCCTTGAAAGACGTGCCCGAAGCCGAGCGCGGCGCGCAGTTCGTTTGTGTATTGGCGCTGGTGCGGCATGCCGACGATCCGCTGCCGATCCTGTGCGAAGGCTTGTGGCACGGGCGCATTCTGCCGGCGGCCAGCGGCGAGCACGGTTTTGGCTACGACCCGTTGTTCTGGGTGCCGGAACGCGAATGCTCCAGCGCTGATTTGAGCCCCAGCGAAAAGAACCTGATCAGCCACCGCGCCCGTGCAATGGATCTGCTGCGCCAGCGTCTGGGCTTGAAATGACCCACGACTCATCCGCGTCGCCGCTGATCTTCGGCGGCGCCGCCCAATCGCCCCGCGCGGCGCTGCCCGTGCTGCCGCCCCTGGCGCTGTACATCCATATTCCGTGGTGTGTGCGCAAATGCCCTTATTGCGACTTCAACTCCCACACCGCCAGCCCGGTGCTGCCGGAAGAAGAGTACGTCGACGCCCTGCTGGCCGACCTCGATCAGGACTTGCACGCGGTTTATGGCCGCGAGCTGAGTTCGATCTTCTTTGGTGGCGGCACGCCGAGCCTGTTCAGCGCTGAGGCGCTGGGCCGTTTGCTCAAAGGGGTGGAACAGCGGATTGCCTTTGCCAGCGACATCGAAATCACCCTGGAAGCCAATCCGGGGACGTTCGAGCAGGACAAGTTTGTCGCTTACCGTGCGTTGGGGATTAATCGCCTGTCGATCGGCATCCAGAGTTTTCAGGAAGAAAAACTCAAGGCGCTCGGGCGCATTCACAACGGTGACGAAGCGGTGCGCGCTGCCGGCATGGCGCGTCAGGCCGGGTTTGATAACTTCAATCTGGACTTGATGCACGGTTTGCCCGATCAGTCGCTGGACGATGCACTGAACGACCTGCGCACGGCCATCGCCCTGAAGCCGACGCATTTGTCCTGGTATCAGCTGACGCTGGAGCCGAACACGGTGTTCTGGAATCAGCCGCCGGTGCTGCCGGAGGACGACACGCTATGGGACATTCAGGAAGCCGGGCAGGCGCTGTTGGCCGAGCACGGTTACGCGCAATACGAAGTGTCGGCCTACGCGCAGCCCGGCAAACCGGCGCGGCATAACCTCAATTATTGGAGTTTCGGCGACTTCATCGGCATCGGCGCTGGCGCCCACGGCAAGCTCAGCCACCCCGACGGGCGCATCGTGCGCACCTGGAAGACGCGGCTGCCCAAGGACTATCTCAACCCGGCGAAGAGCTTCAAGGCTGGCGAGAAAGCCCTGAGCAATGACGAGTTGCCGTTCGATTTCCTGATGAACGCCTTGCGCCTGACCGCTGGCGTGGAATCGCGGCTGTACCCGGAGCGCACCGGGCTGCCACTGGAAAGCCTCGCCGAGGGTCGCCGCGAAGCCGAACAAAGCGGCTTGTTGCAGGTCGAACCGTCACGTCTGGCGGCCACCGAGCGCGGACAACTGTTTCTCAATGACTTGCTGCAGACATTTCTGAGCTGATTTCAGCCTTAAGGGAAAACCAATGGATTTGATCCTCGACCTGCTCGCCACCGCGTCTCGCTGGAGCCGCAGCAACCTGTCGGAAATCGCTCTGGCGCTGGTGGGCTGTTTGCTGGTGCTGTTCGGCGCGGACATCAAAGGCTGGGTCGAACAACGCCTGGGCAGCATTGCCGGCGCACTGCGCGTGCCGATGATGGCGCTGGTGTGCATGGTCGGCAGCGGCGCCGCGCTGATCTACGCGACACCGTGGATCGTCAAAGGCCTGAGCCAGTTCAACAACTACAGCCTGGCGCCGGTGCTGTTGGTGGTCCTGGTGCTGATCGGCGTCGTCGCCGACCGCCGCTGAATCCCAGACACAAAAAAACCCGTAGGAGCGAGGCTTGCCCGCGATGAGGCCATAACATTCAACATCCTGGTTGACTGTCAGGCCGCCATCGCGAGCAAGCTTTGCTCCCACAGGCTTGTGGCGGTCAGGACTGTTTTTCGAACTTCAGGTCCCACACGCCGTGCCCAAGACGTTCGCCGCGGCGTTCGAACTTGGTGATCGGGCGTTCGGTCGGGCGTGGTACGCACTTGCCGTCTTCGGCGAGGTTGCGGTAACCCGGCGCGACATTCATCACTTCCAGCATGTATTCGGCATACGGTTCCCAATCGGTGGCCATGTGCAGAATGCCGCCAACCTTCAACTTGCTGCGCACCAGTTCAGCGAACGATGCCTGGACGATGCGGCGCTTGTGGTGACGGCTCTTGTGCCACGGGTCCGGGAAAAACAGCATCAGGCGATCGAGGCTGTTGTCGGCCACGCAATTGTTCAGCACTTCGATTGCGTCGCAATCGTAGACCCGCAGGTTGGTCAGGCCTTGCGTCAGCACGCCATTGAGCAGCGCGCCGACACCCGGACGGTGCACTTCCACGCCGATGAAATCCTGTTCCGGCGCAGCCGCCGCCATTTCCAGCAGCGAATGGCCCATGCCAAAACCGATTTCCAGTGAGCGCGGCGCCGAACGGCCGAACACCTGATCAAAATCCACCGGCGCATCAGCCAGCGGCAGGACGAACAGCGGCGTGCCCTGCTCCAGGCCTTTTTGCTGGCCCTCGGTCATGCGGCCGGCGCGCATCACAAAACTCTTGATGCGGCGGTGCTTGGACTCGTCGCCTTCTTCCACGGTGTTCGGCGTTTCGTTCGATTCAGTCATCAATGGCTCTTACTTGATCAGACCATCCAGCGGCGAGGAGGCGCTGGCATAGAGTTTTTTCGGCATGCGGCCGGCGAGGTAGGCCAGGCGACCCGCGACGATCGCATGTTTCATGGCTTCGGCCATCAGCACCGGCTGCTGGGCGTGGGCGATTGCCGAGTTCATCAGCACCGCCTCGCAACCCAGTTCCATGGCGATGGTGGCGTCGGAAGCAGTACCGACACCGGCATCAACCAACACCGGGATTTTTGCTTCTTCGAGGATGATCTGCAGGTTGTACGGGTTGCAGATCCCCAGGCCCGTGCCGATCAGGCCGGCCAGCGGCATCACTGCGATCACGCCGATTTCCGCCAGTTGCCGGGCAATGATCGGGTCATCGCTGGTGTAAACCATCACGTCGAAGCCTTCCTTGACCAGCACTTCGGCAGCCTTGAGGGTTTCGATCACGTTGGGGAACAGGGTTTTCTGGTCGGCCAGCACTTCCAGTTTCACCAGATTGTGCCCGCCGAGCAGCTCACGGGCCAGGCGACAGGTGCGCACAGCCTCGGTCGCGTCGAAGCAACCGGCGGTGTTCGGCAGGAACGTGTAGCGATCCGGCGACAGCACTTCGAGCAGGTTCGGTTCGCCCGGGTTCTGCCCGAGGTTGGTGCGGCGCACGGCGAAAGTGACGATCTCGGCACCCGAGGCTTCGATGGCCAGGCGGGTTTCTTCCATGTCGCGGTACTTGCCGGTACCTACCAGCAAACGCGACTGGTAAGTACGACCGGCCAGGACGAAGGGCTTGTCGTTACGAACGATGCTCATGGGAAATCCTCTGTAGGGGTGAGGTTCTTGCAGAATTCTGGGCCGTGGCGCGCCGGGCTGTCAGCCGCCGCCAATCGCATGAACCACTTCGACCGTGTCGCCGTCGTTCAATGCGGTGTCGGCATGCTGGCTGCGCGGGACGATATCCAGATTGAGTTCGACCGCCACCCGGCGTCCGGTCAGGTCCAGACGGGTCAGCAGGGCCGCAACGGTTTCACCGTCGGGCAGTTCAAGGGATTCGCCGTTCAACTGAATGCGCATGTTGCAAGCCGCCATCATTTTTTGGGGCAGGCATTCTAGCCCGATCATGACCCAAAGGTCAGCACCAAGCGTCAAGCGGTCAGCGGCAAGCGCCACGCGGCGAGGCCCAGACAGAACCAACCGACCAGAAAGGCCAGGCCGCCGAACGGGGTGATGATCCCGAGCTTGCTGATGCCGGTCATCGTCAGCAGGTACAAACTGCCGGAAAACAGCAGGATGCCAAGCGCAAACGATGCGCCGGCCCAGGTGACCAGACGGCCGGGAATCTGCGTCGCCAGCAGCGCCACGCCCAGCAGCGCCAGGGTGTGCACCAGTTGATAGGTGACGCCGGTGTGGAAAATTGTCAGGTATTCCGCGCTCAGGCGGTTTTTCAAGCCATGCGCGGCGAACGCGCCTAGGACAACGCCAGTGAAGCCGAAGAAAGCGGCCAGCATCAGAAAGCCACGCAGCATGTAGAACTCCAGTCAGACTCATTCAACAGGGTCTGTATAATGGCCCGCTCAACGGGTTCGGCCAAGCCATCTCTATGCTGCGTTTATTTTTGCGACGATTCATCAAGGCCCTGCTGTGGTTCGCGGGCGGCAGCGTATTGCTGGTGCTGATTTTTCGCGTGGTGCCGCCACCGGGCACGGCGTTGATGGTCGAGCGCAAGGTCGAATCCTGGATCGATGGCGAACCCATCGACCTGCAACGGACCTGGAAACCCTGGGATGAAATCTCTGACGACCTGAAAGTCGCGGTGATTGCCGGGGAAGATCAGAAATTCCCCGAGCACTGGGGTTTCGACTTCGGCGCGATCCAGAAAGCCCTGGCGCATAACGAGCTTGGCGGTTCGATTCGCGGCGCCAGTACGCTGAGCCAGCAAGTCTCGAAAAATCTGTTTTTGTGGTCCGGCCGCAGTTGGCTGCGCAAAGGCCTGGAAGCCTGGTTTACCGGGCTGATCGAGGTTTTGTGGCCCAAGCAGCGGATTCTTGAGGTGTACCTGAACAGTGTCGAGTGGGATGACGACGTGTTCGGCGCTGAAGCCGCCGCCCGCCATCACTTCGGCGTAAGCGCCAAAGGCCTGAGCCGCCAGCAATCGAGCTTGCTCGCTGCGGTTCTGCCCAACCCGCGCGTATGGAGCGCGAGCCATCCGACCAATTACGTCGCACGGCGTGCCGGGTGGATTCGGCAGCAGATGAGCCAGTTGGGTGGCGACAGTTATCTGGTCGGTATCAACGATTCACGCCGGGCGCCTTGGGCTCAGTAACGCTGAAGATCCCCTGTAGGAGTGAGCCTGCTCGCGATAGCGTCAGGTCAGTCGCAATAAATGTCGACTGATAGATAGTGATCGCGAGCAGGCTCACTCCTACAGGGATTTGTGTGCAGGACAAACCAACAAAAACGCCCCGATCATTGCTGATCGGGGCGTTTTTTATTGCCTGCTCGCTGCGTTACGCGGCGATCGACAACTTGAGCTTGTTCATCGCGCTTTTCTCTAGCTGACGAATTCGCTCGGCCGACACGTTGTACTTCTGCGCCAGGTCGTGCAGCGTGGCTTTCTCTTCTGCCAGCCAGCGCTGGTAGAGGATGTCACGGCTGCGGTCGTCCAGTACTTCCAGTGCTTCGTGCAGGTTGTGATTGGAGTTGTCGCTCCAGTCGGCATCTTCCAGTTGACGGGCCGGGTCGTACCGGTGGTCTTCCAGATAGTTGGCCGGCGATTGGAAAGCACTGTCGTCGTCCGCTTCCGCAGCCGGGTCGAACGCCATGTCATGGCCGGTCAGGCGACTTTCCATCTCGCGCACTTCACGCGGCTCGACACCGAGGCTTTCCGCCACACGGTGGACTTCCTCGTTGTTCAACCACGCCAGACGCTTCTTCTGGCTGCGCAGGTTGAAGAACAGCTTGCGCTGGGCCTTGGTGGTCGCGACTTTCACAATGCGCCAGTTGCGCAGGATGAACTCGTGAATCTCAGCCTTGATCCAGTGCACCGCGAACGATACCAGGCGCACACCCATTTCCGGGTTGAAGCGCTTGACGGCCTTCATCAGGCCGACGTTGCCTTCCTGGATCAGGTCAGCCTGAGCCAGACCGTAGCCGGAATAGCTACGGGCAATGTGTACAACAAAACGCAGGTGGGCGAGCACCATCTGCCGAGCCGCCCCCAAATCCTGCTCATAATAGAGACTCTCGGCCAGTTCACGCTCCTGCTCCGGCGTCAGCAATGGAATGCTGTTGACGGTGTGCACATAGGCCTCCAGGTTCGCACCCGGGACCAGAGCATATGCAGGTTGCAAAGAATTGGTCATACGAAAAAACCTCCGACTTACAAACTCATGCAGTTCAGCACTGCGAAAATTGACCGGAAACCAAGGGACAAGTTCCCATTAAAACCGAAAGGTCAATACGCGCAAAAATTTACTACTTCGGCGCCAACTCCCTGAGATGACGTGCGACTGCAATCCATGCACCGATATAACCCAACAGCACAGCGCCAAGCAAGAGCGACAGACCATCGGCGACTGGCACTCCGGCCAGCGCAAAATTACTGCCGTACAAGCCGGCCAGTCCAACCACCGCGTCGTTCAGCCAGTTCAGGCCAAACGCCAGGACGCCCCACGAAAGAAACCCGGCACCCAAGCCATATAGCGCGCCCATGTACAGAAAAGGCCTGCGTACATAGCTGTCCGTGCCGCCGACGAGTTTAATCACTTCTATCTCTGTGCGGCGGTTTTCAATATGAAGACGAATGGTATTGCCTATCACCAAAAGTAATGCAGAAACCAGTAACACGGTCAGCCCGAAGACAAAACGGTCGCCGAGCTTGAGGATGGCGGCCAGACGTTCGACCCAGACTAGATCAAGTTGCGCCTGTTGTACCTTGGGCAATTCGGAAAGTTTTTGTCTCAATGCTTCAAGCGCAGGCTTGTCGACTTCGTTCGGCGTCACCAGCACAACGCCCGGCAGCGGGTTTTCCGGCAGCTCTTTAAGCGCCTCGCCCAGACCGGACTGTTGCTGGAATTCTTCCAGCGCCTGATCGCGGCCGACATATTCAGCCTCGGCAACCCCGGGGATGCCCTTGATCTGCTCGCGCAACGCCTCGCCCTGCTCAGTGCTGGCGTCGAGTTGCAGATACAGCGAAATCTGCGCCGCACGCTGCCACGAACCGCCGAGACGTTCGACGTTATTCAGCAGAAGTGACAGCCCCATCGGCAAACTCAGGGCCACCGCCATCACCATGCAGGTGAAGAAACTGCCGATTGGCTGCTTGCCCAATCGACGCAGACTGTCCAGCAGGCTGGCGCGATGGCTTTCGATCCAGGCGCGAAACAGCGTGGCGAAATCCGGGCCGTCGTCATCGTCGCGTTTTTTCTTCTGCGGCTGCGGGTCGGCGGCTTTCGGCGCCACGCGCTCGGACAGCTTGTTGCTGCGCGTCGCACTCATACGCCGGCCTCCCCGTCGCCGATCAAGCGGCCGCGTTGCAAGGTGAGCATGCGGTGACGCATGCGCGCGATCAGTGCCAAGTCGTGGCTGGCGATCAATACGCTGGTGCCCAGACGGTTGATGTCTTCGAACACGCCCATGATTTCTGCCGCCAGACGCGGGTCGAGGTTACCGGTCGGTTCGTCCGCCAGCAGCAGGGCCGGGCGATGGACGATGGCGCGGGCAATGCCGACGCGCTGTTGCTGACCGGTCGACAGGTCGCCGGGGTACAGATCGGTTTTATCCGACAGCGCCACGCGCTCAAGCGCTGAATCCACGCGTTTGACGATCTCGGCTTTGGACAAACCGAGAATCTGCAACGGCAACGCGACGTTATTGAACACCGTGCGATCGAACAGCAACTGGTGATTCTGGAACACCACGCCAATCTGCCGCCGCAGGTAAGGAATCTGCGCGTTGCTGATGGTGCTCAGGTCTTGCCCGGCCAACAGCAGTTTGCCGGTGCTCGGACGCTCCATGGCCAGCAGCAGCCGCAACAAGGTGCTTTTACCGGCGCCGGAATGGCCGGTAACAAACAAGAATTCGCCTCGACGGACTCGAAAGCTCAGCTCATGCAAGCCGACGTGACCGTTCGGGTAGCGTTTACCGACCTGTTCGAAACGAATCATGAACGCTCCCGCTCGGCAAACAATGCCTGGACAAAGGGTTCTGCTTCAAAAGTGCGCAAGTCATCGATGCCTTCACCGACACCGATGTAGCGGATAGGCAAACCAAACTGTTTGGCCAGGGCGAAAATCACCCCGCCCTTGGCGGTGCCGTCGAGTTTGGTCAGCGCCAGGCCGGTCAGTTGCACGGTCTGGTTGAACTGCTTGGCCTGATTGATGGCGTTCTGCCCGGTCCCGGCGTCGAGCACCAACAAGACTTCGTGTGGCGCGTCGGCGTCGAGTTTGCCGATAACCCGGCGAACCTTCTTCAACTCTTCCATCAGATTGTCTTTGGTGTGCAGACGGCCGGCGGTGTCAGCGATCAACACATCAATGCCGCGCGCCTTGGCGGCCTGCACGGCGTCGAAGATCACTGAAGCCGAATCGGCGCCCGTGTGCTGGGCGATCACCGGAATCTTGTTGCGCTCACCCCAGACCTGCAATTGCTCGACGGCAGCGGCGCGGAAGGTGTCGCCGGCGGCGAGCATGACTTTCTTGCCTTCCAGTTGCAGCTTCTTCGCCAGTTTGCCGATGGTCGTGGTTTTGCCGGCGCCGTTGACGCCAACCACCAGAATCACGAAAGGCTTGTTTTGCGCATTGATTTTCAGCGGCTGTTCAACCGGCTTGAGCATCGCTGCCAGTTCCGCTTGCAGGGATTTGTACAGCGCGTCGGCATCGGCCAACTCTTTGCGCGCGACTTTCTGGGTCAGGCGCTGAATGATTACCGAGGTCGCTTCGACGCCAACGTCGGCGGTCAGCAGACGGGTTTCGATGTCTTCGAGCAGCTCGTCATCGATGATCTTCTTGCCGAGGAACAGGCTGGCCATGCCCTCGCCGATGCTGGCGCTGGTCTTGGACAGACCTTGCTTGAGGCGGGCGAAGAAACCGGCTTTGGTTTCTTCGGTGCGCGGCGCTTCGGCAGGGGTTTCGATGATGGCGACCGGTGCGTCAGCAATCACCGGGGCGATAACGGGTGCTGGTGCTGGCGCAGGCACTGGTTCTGGCGTCACCACAATCGGGGCAGCCGGCGCGACGAATACCGGCGCTTCCGGTTCTGGCGCAACAGGTGCAGGTTCGGAGATCTGCATCAGCGCGGGAGCCAGCTCGATGACTGGCACTTGAACCGGTTCAGGGGTAAACGCAATCGGCGCAGGAATCGGCGGCGCGATGTGCGCGGCCTGCTCGTCTTCAACCAGCGCCACTGGTTCTTCCGCCACCGGCAAGGTCAGCCAAGGCTCGGCGACCGGCGTCAATGGCAGCGCGGCGGCGATTTCCGCCTGCGGCTCGCGCCCAGGCTCACGTTCAGACTTACGTTCAGGTTCTGGCGGCAAAGATTCTGCTTCAGCCTCGGCAGCCGGTTGCAACACCGGTTCGGCGATTGGCAGAACAATCGGCGCCGGTTCTTCTTTTATAAGCGGCTCGGGTATAAGCGGCTCGGGTTCTATCACCGGCTCGGGAGCGGGCTCAGGAATCGGCTGCGGCTGTTCGACCACGGGTTCCTGCGGCTTTTTGCGCAGCCATCCGAACAGGCCTTTCTTCTCGCCAGCCGCAGCTGGAGTCTTCTTGTCGTCGTTGGAACCAAACATGGAGGACGGCTATCTCACGGTAGCGAAGCGCCCAAGGGGCGCCCCGGCAAATAAATATTCGATGCAGAACAGACTGCGATTCACCCAGCTTGTTCACGCGCAACAATTTGTCGAAGTGCCAAGGGCACCTCAAAGGTCGACTAACACGAAGGACTGGACCGGCATCGTCGGCGAAAACGTTGAGTTTAGCGGACAAACTCAAAGCTTCTGCCGGGAACCCATACAACCTGTCGCCCGATAAAAGGGCTCACAGGCGTGGCCGCCAGTAAAACGGACCAGTATCCTAGCACCCTCTCGCCCGCTGACGCTAAGAACAAGCAGGCAGCCCCAAAGGTTTAAAAACGTATGAATGCTCTAGCCCGCCGCGCCGCAGGCCTGCTGCTCAGCACAGTTTGTCTGCCCCTCTCGGCCCTGGCTGCCGATCCACAACCCACTCATGAATTCACCCTCGACAACGGCTTGAAGGTCGTCGTGCGCGAAGACCATCGTGCGCCGGTGGTGGTGTCCCAAGTCTGGTACAAGGTCGGCTCAAGCTATGAGACGCCGGGCCAGACCGGTTTGTCCCACGCGCTGGAACACATGATGTTCAAGGGCAGCGACAAAGTCGGCCCCGGTGAAGCGTCGCTGATCCTGCGCGACCTCGGTGCCGAAGAAAACGCCTTCACCAGCGATGACTTCACCGCGTACTACCAGGTCCTGGCCCGCGACCGCCTCGGCGTGGCGTTCGAACTGGAAGCCGACCGCATGGCCAATCTGCGCTTGCCGGCCGACGAATTCAGCCGCGAGATCGAGGTAATTAAAGAAGAACGTCGCTTGCGCACCGACGACAAGCCAATGGCCAAGGCTTACGAACGCTTCAAAGCCATGGCTTACCCGGCCAGCGGCTATCACACGCCGACCATCGGCTGGATGGCTGACCTTGACCGCATGAAGGTCGAAGAGCTGCGCCACTGGTATCAATCCTGGTACGTGCCGAATAACGCGACGCTGGTGGTAGTCGGCGACGTCACCCCGGACGAAGTCAAAACCCTCGCCCAGCGCTATTTCGGCCCGATCGCCAAGCGCGACGTTCCGCCAGCGAAAATTCCGCTGGAGCTCGCCGAGCCCGGTGAACGCTTGATGACCTTGCACGTGCAGACTCAGCTGCCGAGCCTGATGCTCGCCTTCAACGTGCCGAGCATCGCCACCGCCGAGGACAAACGTTCGGTCAACGCCTTGCGCCTGATCTCGGCGCTGCTGGATGGCGGCTACAGCGGTCGCATCCCGACACAACTGGAGCGCGGCGAAGAGCTGGTGTCCGGCGGTTCGTCGAGCTACGACGCCTACACCCGCGGCGACAGCCTGTTCACGTTGTCGGCAACGCCGAACACGCAAATGAACAAAACCATTGCGCAAGCCGAGGCCGGGTTGTGGAAGTTGCTCGATCAACTGAAAACTACCGCGCCGTCCGCTGCAGAACTGGAACGCGTGCGTGCCCAAGTGATTGCCGGCCTGGTCTACGAGCGTGATTCGATCACCAGCCAGGCCACCGCTATCGGCCAACTGGAAACCGTCGGCCTGTCGTGGAAATTGATGGACACCGAACTCGCCGATCTCGAAAGCGTGACCCCGGAAGACATCCAGAAAGCCGCCAAGCTGTATTTCACCCGCGAACGTCTCAGCGTCGCCCATGTACTGCCAGAGGAGACGACTCATGAGTGAGCGTAAAAAACCGCGCCTGGCGCTGATCGGGCTGATCCTCGTTGCGTTGATCGGCTCGGCCACCGTTTACCTGTTGCGCCCCGACGAGTCGACCGCCAGCGAAGCGCTCGACAACGCCAAGTCCAGCCAGAAATTGCAGTCGCTGGCCGAACTCGACGGCAAGGCCCCGAGCCACCGTAACCTCGACGTGCAGAACTGGACCACTGCCGAAGGCGCGAAAGTGCTGTTCGTTGAAGCGCGCGAACTGCCGATGTTCGACATGCGCCTGATCTTCGCTGCCGGCAGCAGCCAGGACGGCGATGCGCCGGGCCTCGCGATGCTGACCAATGCCATGCTCAACGAAGGCGTGGCCGGCAAAGACGTCGGCGCCATCGCGCAGGGCTTTGAAGGCCTCGGCGCGGATTTCGGCAACGGTGCCTACAAGGACATGGCCGTGGCGTCGTTGCGCAGTTTGAGCGCAGCGGACAAACGTGAACCTGCCCTGAAGCTGTTCTCGGAAGTGGTCGGCAAACCGACCTTCCCTGCCGACTCGTTCGCGCGGATCAAAAACCAACTGCTCGCCGGTTTCGAATACCAGAAGCAGAACCCCGGCAAACTCGCCGGCATCGAGTTGATGAAGCGCCTGTACGGCGACCACCCGTACGCCAGCTCCAGCGACGGCACGGCGAAAACCATTCCGGCGATCACCCTCGCCCAGCTGCGCGCGTTCCATGAGAAAGCCTACGCTGGCGGCAACGTGGTGATTGCGCTGGTCGGTGATCTGTCGCGCGCCGAGGCCGAAGCGATTGCCGCGCAAGTCTCCAGCACCCTGCCAAAAGGCCCGGCGCTGGCGAAGATTGCGCAGCCGACCGAACCCAAGGCTAGCATCGGTCACATCGAGTTTCCGTCGAAGCAGACCAATTTGATGCTCGCGCAATTGGGCATCGACCGTGATGACCCGGACTACGCGGCACTGTCGCTGGGCAACCAGATCCTCGGTGGCGGCGGTTTCGGTACGCGCCTGATGAGCGAAGTGCGCGAGAAGCGCGGTCTGGCCTACGGCGTGTATTCGGGTTTCAGCCCGATGCAGGCGCGCGGCCCGTTCATGATCAATTTGCAGACGCGCGCGGAAATGAGCGAAGGCACTTTGAAACTGGTGCAAGACGTGCTCGCCGACTACCTTAAAACCGGTCCGACGCAAAAAGAACTCGACGACGCCAAGCGTGAACTGGCCGGCAGCTTCCCGCTGTCGACCGCCAGCAACGCCGATATCGTCGGCCAGCTCGGCGCCATGGGTTTCTACAATTTGCCGCTGAGTTATCTGGAAGACTTCATGCAACAGTCCCAGAGCCTGACCGTCGAGCAAGTCAAAACTGCACTGAACAAACACTTGAGCACGGACAAAATGGTCATCGTCAGCGCTGGCCCGACCGTGCCGCAAAAGCCGTTACCGGCCCCATCTGATAAACCTGCCGAGCAGCCGCTCGGGGTTCCGGAGCATTAATGGCCAGTCCATCGCGTCCAAAAAAACCTGTTCACAACGTGCATAACGGCGTGAATCAATTGCGCATCATTGGTGGCGAATGGGGCAGCCGCAAGCTCAGCTTCCCCGACGCGCCGGGCCTGCGTCCGACCCCGGACCGGGTGCGTGAAACCCTGTTCAACTGGCTCGCGCCATACATCGCCGGGGCCAAGGTGCTGGATCCGTTCGCCGGCAGCGGCGCATTGTTCCTCGAAGCGCTGTCGCGCGGCGCGGCCATGGGCCAGGCGCTGGACGCCAGCAACATCGCGGTTTCGAGCATCAAGGAGCACTTGGGCACCCTGCGCTGCACCACCGGCCAGGTGCAAACCGCCGATGCCTTGCGCTACCTGGAAACCCAAACTGCAACTGCGTATGACGTGGTGTTCCTCGACCCGCCGTTCAATCAGGACTTGTTGCCGGGTGTGTGCGCCTTGCTCGAAGAACGCCAATGGCTGGCCGATGACGCGTGGGTCTACACCGAAAGCGAAAACGCCCCGTCGTCGCTGGGCTTGCCGGGCAACTGGCGCCTGCACCGCGAGCAGAAATCCGGTCGCGTGTATTACGCGCTGTGGCAGCGTAGCGCGCCTGCTAACTGAGCTGTCCAAACCGATTCGCCAGGCATGAACGTGCCTGGCGCGTGCGGTACATAGTTACCGCACGCGGTGCCCTCCGGTTCCTCACAGTGGTTTAGCCAATTTCGGCCAACCACTGGGATGAACACGGATGAACATCTTATGCAGCAGGATGCTGCTTTTTGCCTGGCTACTGCCCTTCTCGGCCCTCGCCGAACCCGCGCAATCCGCGCTATCCACCGTACAACCCACGCATGAATTCACCCTGAGCAACGGCTTGAAAGTCGTCGTGCGCGAAGACCATCGCGCGCCGGTCGTGACCTCGCAGCTCTGGTTCAAGGTCGGCTCCGCCGACGAACCCCCGGGCCAGTCCGGCCTGTCTCACGCGCTCGAACACATGCTCTTCAAGGGCAGCAGCAAACTCTGCGCGGGCGAAGCATCGAGCATTTTCGACACGCTGGGCATTGCGCAAAACGCCTTCACCGATAAAGACATCACCACTTATTACCAGACCCTGCTGCCGCACCAACTGGGCGTTTCCTTCGAGGTGCTGGCGGACATGATGTCGACCGCACACTTGCGCGCCGAGGATTTCGTCCCGGAGCTGGCCGTGATTCAGGCTGAACGCCGTTTACGCGTCGACGATGATTTCAACGCCACCGCGCAACATCATCTCAACAGCCTCGCCTACCCGGCCAGCAGCTATGGCGCGCCGATCATCGGCTGGATGCACGACCTGCAACGCATGAATGCCGCCGAACTGCGCGACTGGTATCAGGCACGTTATGCGCCGGGGAACGCGACGTTGGTGATCGTCGGAGACGTAACGCTGGAACGGGTAAAACCGCTGGTCGAACGCTATTTCGGCGTGCTGCCGAGCAAATCTTTTGTCACCACCCGAACCTCCCTCGAACTCGCCGAACCGGGCGAACGCAGGATCATCCTGCATCAGCCGATTGCCGCACCACGGCTGCTGATGGCGTTCAACGTACCGAGCCTTGGCACCGCGCAAAACCAGCGAACCGTGCATGCGCTGACCCTGCTCAGCACCCTGCTGGCCGGCTCCGACAGTTCGCGTGTGCGCAAACGCCTGCAATTCGGCGAACGGCTGTTTTCGGCGACTACCTCCGAATACAACGCGCTGTTTCGCGGCGACAGCCTGTTAACCCTCGACGCCGAACTACACACCCGGCAAACCATAAGCCTCGACGAGGCGGAAAAACGCATCTGGCAGTTGCTCGACGAATTCAAGACAAACCCTCCCGGCGCAGAAGAACTGGAACGCGCGCGCACGCAACTGATCGCCAAACGGCTTTACGGCCGCGACGCCATCGAGGATCAGGCTGACCGTTTGGGTTCCTTCGAAAGCATCGGCGTGTCGTGGCGCGAGATGGACGACGAGGTCAATCAACTGAGACTAGTGACGCCCGAAGATATCCAGCAAGCCGCCGCGACCTATTTCACCCGGCAACGCCTGAGTACCGCCCACGTCCTCGTTGGAGCACAACCATGAATACGTTCACCGTAACGGCGCTGGGTTTGCTGTTGCTCAATTGCCTGGCTGCCGCGCCAGTGTTTGCCGCCGACCAACCCGCCTCTTCGCGTCTGCAATCGCTGGCAGAACTGGACCAGCAACCGATCGCCACGCGCAGCCTGAACATTCACGGCTGGAAATCCCCTGCCGGCGGCAAAGTGCTGTTTATCCGCACCCCGGAACTGCCGATCCTCGACGTACATGTCAGCTTCGCCGCCGGCAGCGCGCAGGACGGCGAACACCCGGGGCTCGCTGCTGCAGCCTTCAACTCGATCAACCAAGGTGTCGCGGGCAAAGACCTGGCGGCGATCCTCGAAAGTTTTGATGGCTTGGGCGCGAAGCTCGACATGAACATCCACTACGACCGCGCTTCGCTGTCACTGCGCAGCCTCGCCGCCGACGACAAACGCGAACCGGCGCTGCAATTGTTTACGCAGATGCTCGGCCAGCCAGTGATCAGCGAAAAATCCCTAGCTCGGGTGAAAACCCAGATAACCGAGTTGCTCAAAGTCCAACAGCAGAACCCCGACCTGCAAATCCATCAGGCCCTCAAAGAGGCACTGCTGGCCGGTCATCCTTATGCACAACCGGTGTTTGGCACCGCGGAAAGTCTCGGCAAGTTGTCGATTGCTCAGGTTCAGGCCTTTCATCGTCAGGCCTACAGCGCGGCGAATGTGCTGATCACGCTGGTCGGCGACCTGACACTGGAGCAGGCGCAGACGATCAGTTTGCAGATCATCAATGCCTTGCCGGCGAATGCGCTCGTGATGCCGGCGACGCCGCCTCCACAGCCAATCGAAACCGCCGCCGCGCGGCATATCGAACGCGCATCGAACCAGACGCACATCGTTCTCGGCCAACTGAGCGTGCCGCGCCAGCACCCGGACTACGCAGCGCTGCGGGTGGCGCATGCAATCTTCGGCGGGCAGCGTGTCAGCTCCCGATTGATGACCGAACTGCGTGAAAAACGTGGCCTCACCTACACCGCGCAACTCAAGTCGCCGCCGCTGCATGCAGCCGGTCTGGCGGTGATCGAATTCAACACGCAGCCGCAGTACCGCGACGGCACGGTGGCGTTGGTCAAAGAGCTTTATCGCGAGTTCCTGGTGCAAGGTCCGACGCAGCAGGAACTGGATGACGCCAAGGGTTATTTGCGCAGCAACAGTGCGCTGACCAGCGCCAGCAACACGCACATCCTGTCGCGTCTGGTCGAGATCAATGAGCGCGACTTGCCGCTCGATCTGGACTATTCGACCTTGCAGGCGCGCGATCTGACCCTCGCTGAAATCAAAGCGGCGCTGAACCGCCATGTTGATCCCGGCAAATGGTCGGTGGTGAGCGTCGGCCCGAACGTCGCGCAGTTGCCTTTGCCAGCCCCGGCAGAGGTTGCGCCGCAGAGTATGTGTCGCGCCGACACCGCGACTGTGGCAAGTTAAGCGCCATGAATACAGGCTGTAGGGCAGCGCGTTTCCGCCCTGCCGCCGACTGTTTTACCTTGCAGAGAACCAACTTGTACCAGCCTGACGAACGTTTCACCCCGGCCTTTGGCCTGGGCAATCCGCACTTGCAAACCTTGTGGGGCCCGCTATGGCGCAAAACCACGCATATCCAGCGAGATCGTGAACGCCTGTGGCTGGAGGACGGCGACTTCCTCGACCTCGACTGGCACGGCCCGCACAGCGCCGACGCACCGTTGGTTCTGGTGTTGCACGGGTTGACCGGCTCATCCAATTCGCCCTACGTCGCCGGCCTGCAAAAAGTCCTGGCGGCGCAGGGTTGGGCCAGCGTCGCGCTGAACTGGCGCGGCTGCTCGGGCGAGCCGAACCTGTTGCCGCGCAGCTACCATTCCGGCGCCAGTGAAGACCTCGCCGAAGCGATCAAACACCTGAAAGCCAAGCGCCCGCTCGCGCCGTTGTACGCGGTCGGCTATTCGCTGGGCGGCAATGTGTTGCTCAAATACTTGGGCGAAACCGGCAGCGACAGCGGCGTGCGCGGCGCCGTCGCGGTGTCGGTGCCGTTTCGCCTCGATCAGTGCGCCGACCGTATCGGCAAGGGATTTTCCAAGGTCTATCAGGCGCACTTCATGCGCGAGATGGTCGCCTACATCAAGAACAAGCAGCGTCAGTTTCAGCATGACGGGCGCGAGGATGGATTGGCCGCACTGGCCGCGCTGGGTTCGCTGGAGAACATGCGCACGTTCTGGGATTTCGACGGCCGGATCACCGCGCCGCTGCATGGTTTTGTCGATGCCGACGATTACTACCGCCGCGCCTCGAGCCGCTATTTCCTCGGCGAAATTCGCACGCCGACGCTGATCATCCAGGCGGCTGACGACCCGTTTGTGTTCCCCCACAGCTTGCCGCTCGCAGAGGAATTGTCGGCGTCAACGCAATTCGAGTTGCAGCCAAAGGGTGGGCACGTCGGCTTCGTCGACGGATCGCTTCGCCAGCCGGGCTACTACCTGGAACGGCGTATCCCGCAATGGCTGACTGCCGCACATCGCCAATAATCCGCGTCAGACACGAAACCCAATGTAGGAGTGAGCCTGCTCGCGATAGCGCCGGGGCAGTCAACATTTGTGCTGAATGACCTACCGCGATCGCGAGCAGGCTCGCTCCTGCAGGGGATTGGGGGATCGGGTTATTCGCCGGTGGCGATGCCCCGCGCGGGCTGATTGATCCATTCGCTCCACGACCCGGCATACAACGCCGCCAACGGATAACCCGCCAGGCACAACGCGAACAAATTGTGGCAAGCCGTCACGCCCGAGCCGCAATACGCGACCAACTCTGTCGGTGAACGATCCTCGAGTTTCGCGGCGAAACGCTGCTTGAGTTGCTCGGCCGGCAGGAAACGTCCATCGCTGCCAAGGTTGTCGGTGAACGCCGCGCACTGCGCGCCGGGAATGTGCCCGGCGATCGGGTCGATCGGTTCCACTTCACCCTTGAAACGCGGTAAGGCGCGGGCATCGAGCAAGGTCAGTTGAGGTTGGCCGAGACGTTGCTGGAGTTGTTCGGCGCTGAGCAGCAACGCTTCATCCGGCGTGCCGCTGAACGTGCCACGGACAATCGACGGCGCGTCCAGACTCAGCGGCAGCCCCGCCGCGTGCCAGGCCTTGAGCCCGCCATCGAGAATAAACACGCCGTCGCGTTTGCCCAGCCACGCCAGCAACCACCAGGCCCGCGCGGCGAAAGCGCCAGGGCCATCATCGTACAAAACCACGTCGCTGTCGGCGTTGACGCCCCAGGCTTGCAGACGCTCGATAAAGTCTTCGGGTGCCGGCAACGGATGGCGCCCGGTGACGCCGCGGATCACTGGTCCGCTGAGATCCCGCTCAAGATCGGCGAAACTCGAACCGGCGATGTGCCCTTCGGCATAACTGCGCTGACCGTAGTCCGGGTCTTCGAGGGCAAAACGACAATCCAGGATCACCAGCCCAGGCTGCTCCTTTTTCAGGTCCAACGCTTGCGGGCTGATCAGTTGCGCAATGGGCATAACGGGCTCCTGTGCTTGAGTCGATGGCTGATCCTACTGCACTTCTTCCAGAGCCTGGGCGAGTGGCACGTAAAACTCTTCAAACAGCGTGTTGACCTCGTGGCGCGCCTCATCGGTAACAAATCCGGCTTCGAGCACCAGCACCTGATACACGCCGCGTTTGATCGCCTGCTCGCTCAAGTGGTTGGAGTTTTCGCGCGTGGTGCACAGGAAACGCACCCACGAGGTGAGGATGATCCAGGCATTGATGGTCAGGGATTCAATCTGCACGCGGTCCATTTTGAGGATCCCGGCCTCGACAAACCCTTGGTAAATCGCCGAGCCCTGAATCACGCAGCGCTGGGAAAACCGCCGGTAACGCGCGGCCAGATCCGGGTCGCTCTCGAGCAAATGTTCGAGGTCGCGGTGCAGGAACCGATAACGCCACATCGCCGACAGCAGCTCTTTGAGGTAATAGCGCTTGTCTTCAACCGTGGCACCTCGCCCCTGCGGCGGACGCAAAAAGCTGTCCACCAGGGTTTCGTACTCACTGAACAGCACCGCGATAATCGCCTGCTTGTTCGGGAAGTGGTAGTACAGATTGCCCGGGGAAATTTCCATGTGGGCGGCAATGTGGTTGGTGCTGATGCTGCGCTCACCCTGCTGATTGAACAGCTCCAAGCTGTTCTGCACGATGCGCTCGCTGGTTTTGATCCTGGGGGCCATGGCTTGAGCTTTAATTCAGAGTGCGGTGACGCGCATCTTACGGCCTATCCGTAAACGGATAAAACAAAGCTGCGTCAGGAAGTCGTTTGACTTTCTAGAGCTTAGACTCTAAAAAGCCTCTTATCAGAATAAAAATCCGGAGCCTTCCATGACTGCCGACATCGCTTATTTGCAGAACTTACAGCAGCCGTTGGACGAGCTCCAGACCTTGTTTAATTCACAGCGCGCCGCGTACGCCGCCAACCCGATGCCGCCCGCCGCCCAGCGCCAGCAATGGCTCAAGGCATTGCGCGACTTGTTGAGCGATGAGCGCCAGGCGTTGATCGAGGCGATCAGCAAGGATTTCAGCCATCGCAGCGCCGATGAAACCCTGCTCGCCGAACTGATGCCGAGCCTGCACGGCATTCACTACGCCAGCCAGCACCTCAAGGGCTGGATGAAAGCCTCGCGGCGTAAAGTCGGCCTCGCATTTCAACCGGCCTCGGCCAAAGTGGTTTATCAGCCATTGGGCGTGGTCGGCGTGATCGTGCCGTGGAATTATCCGCTGTACCTGGCCATCGGGCCGTTGGTGGGCGCGTTGTCGGCGGGCAATCGGGTGATGCTCAAACTCAGCGAATCGACCCCGGCCACCGGCTTGCTGCTCAAAGCGTTACTGGCGCGGATCTTCCCTGAAGACTTGGTGTGCGTGGTCCTCGGCGAAGCGGACATCGGCGTCGCGTTCTCGCGGCTGCGCTTTGATCATTTGTTGTTCACCGGCGCCACCAGCATTGGCAAACACGTAATGCGCGCGGCGGCGGAAAACCTCACGCCGGTGACCCTGGAACTGGGCGGCAAATCCCCCGCCATCGTCTCCCGCGACGTGCCGCTCAAGGACGCCGCCGAGCGCATCGCGTTCGGCAAGACTCTCAACGCCGGGCAAACCTGTGTCGCGCCCGATTACGTGCTGGTCCCCGAGGACCGCGTCGGCTCGTTCGTCGAAGCCTATCGCCAAGCGGTTCGCGGGTTTTATCCGACACTCGCCGACAACCCGGACTACACCGCGATCATCAATGACCGACAACTGGCGCGGCTCAACGGTTATGTCAGCGATGCCACCAGCAAGGGCGCATTGCTGATTCCGTTGTTCGAGCAAGGTCAGGGCCGGCGCATGGCTCACAGTCTGCTGCTGAATGTCAGCGATGAGATGACCGTGATGCAGGACGAAATCTTCGGCCCGCTGCTGCCGATCGTGCCGTACACCGACCTTGATCAGGCGTTTGCCTACATCAATCAGCGACCTCGGCCACTGGCGCTGTACTACTTCGGCTACGACAAACGCGAACAACAACGCGTGCTCCACGAGACTCATTCCGGCGGCGTGTGCCTCAACGACACGTTGCTGCACGTCGCTCAGGACGACATGCCATTCGGCGGCATCGGCGCTTCGGGGATGGGCCATTACCACGGCCACGAAGGTTTCCTGACGTTCAGCAAAGCCAAAGGTGTGCTGATCAAACAGCGCTTCAACGCGGCGAAGCTGATCTATCCGCCGTATGGCAAATCGATTCAGAAACTGATTCAAAAGCTGTTTATCCGCTAACGCTGCAGACCGTCGGGTAATAACAATAATGAGCCCAAACCTGTCCGATTCCCCCGCGCTGTCCCGCCGCGACTTGCTCAAATTCAGCCTCGGCGCCAGTGCTTTTCTGGCCACCGCCGGACTCGGCGCCAGCCTCAGCGGCTGTTCGTCGAGCGTTGCTGCGGACGGTTTCGCCACGCTGCGCAGGAGCGATCTGCTGTTTCTGCGCGCGTTGGTTCCGGTGATGCTCGACGGCGCCGTGGCGGTCGATAACCTGCCGAGCGCCGTCGATGGCACGTTGCAAAATCTGGATAACAGCCTCGATCACCTGTCGCCGGAAATGCTCAAGCTGACTCGCCAATTGTTCGACGTGCTCGGGATGACCGTGACCCGTGGGCCGCTGACCGGGGTTTGGGGCAGTTGGGAAAATGCCTCGGCGCAGGCGATCCGGCATTTCCTCGAGCGCTGGGAAAACAGCTCGTTGAACCTGCTGCGCATGGGCCACAGCTCGTTGCTGCAACTGGTGATGATGGCGTGGTACAGCCGCAAGGAGTCGTGGGCGCATTGCGGTTATCCGGGGCCGCCGACGGTTTGAAAATTGTGTCGCCCCCATCGCGAGCAAGCTCGCTCCCACAGGGGTTGTGGGTTGCTAATCAGATTGTGTGAACACAGCAATTCCAATGTGGGAGCGAGCTTGCTCGCGATGACGTCCGCCGCCTCACCACAGAATCCAAAATAAAAAGAGAAGCCGAACATGCCCGTACCCGATCCGTTTCGCGAAGGCCTGGCCCGTGGCTGGAAAACCTATAACGGCGCGCAACTGACCGGCGACCTGACGCTGGAAGCGGACGTGGCAATCATCGGCAGCGGTGCCGGCGGCGGCACCACCGCAGAAATCCTCAGCGCCGCTGGCTACAAAGTCTTGCTGATCGAAGAAGGCCCGCTGCGCACCAGCAGCGATTTCAAGATGCTCGAAGACCAGTCCTACGCCAGCCTGTATCAGGAAGGCATCGGCCGCATGAGCAAGGACGGCGCGATCACCATCCTCCAGGGTCGCGCAGTCGGCGGCACCACGCTGATCAACTGGACATCGAGCTTCCGCACCCCGCAGCCGACCCTCGAACACTGGGCGCGCGAACACCAGGTCAAAGGACACAGCCCCGCCGAAATGGCGCCGTGGTTCGAGAAAATGGAACAGCGCCTCGGCGTCGCCCCGTGGCTAGTCCCGCCCAACGCCAATAACGATGTGATCCGCAAAGGTTGCGAGCAACTCGGCTATAGCTGGCACGTGATCCCGCGCAATGTGCGCGGCTGCTGGAACCTCGGTTATTGCGGCATGGGTTGCCCGACCAACGCCAAGCAATCAATGCTGGTGACGACAATTCCGGCGACCCTGGAAAACGGCGGCGAGCTGCTGTACCTGGCGCGCGCCGAGAAGTTGTCGATCAACAACGGCAAGGTCACTGGCCTCGAATGCGCGGCGATGGATGAGCGCTGCGTCGCGCCAACCGGGCGCACCATCACGGTCAAGGCGCGGCATTACGTGCTGGCCGGCGGCGGGATCAACAGCCCGGCGCTGCTGCGGCGTTCCGAGGCGCCGGACCCGCACGAGCGGCTCGGCAAACGCACGTTTCTGCACTTGGTGAATATGTCGGCCGGGCTGTTCGATGAGGTGATCAACCCGTTTTACGGCGCGCCGCAGTCAATTTATACCGACCACTTTCAATGGCAGGACGGCACCACCGGCAAAATGTCTTACAAGCTCGAAGTGCCGCCGCTGCAACCGGCATTGGCGGCGACGTTGCTTGGCGGCTTCGGCCAGGAAAATTCGCAACACATGGAGAACCTGCCGCACACCCACGCCATGCTCGCCTTGCTGCGCGACGGCTTCCACCCGGACAGCGTCGGCGGCAGCGTCGAGCTGCGCGGCGACGGCACGCCAGTGCTCGACTATCAGGTCTCGCCCTACACCTGGGACGGTTTGCGCCGGGCGTTTCACAGCATGGCCGAGATCCAGTTCGCCGGTGGCGCGAAAGCGGTGATGCCAATGCACACCGATGCGCGCTACGTGAAAACGTTTGCCGAGGCGCGCAGTTTGATCGACGGCTTGGGCCTTGAGTTGTACCGCACACGCCTCGGCAGCGCGCACGTGATGGGCGGTTGCGCGATGGGCGAAGACCCCAAGTACGCGGTAACCGACAGTCTTGGCCGCCATCATCAGCTCGGCAATCTGTCGATCCACGATGGCTCGCTGTTCCCCACCAGCATTGGCGCGAACCCGCAATTGTCGGTCTACGGCCTGACCGCGCAACTGGCCACAGCGCTGGCCGAACGCCTGAAAAACCCGTGAAAAAACCAAAGTTGGCCGTCGTCTATAGTGCTTTCTTACTGAACAGGCGGCTTTCCCGACCGGGAAGGCTGCGATACCATCCGAGTCCCCAACGGACTCCCGCCAGGACGACGCGATGAACCGAGTGTTGTACCCAGGTACCTTCGACCCTATTACCAAGGGCCATGGCGACTTGGTCGAACGCGCCTCGCGCCTGTTCGATCACGTGATCATTGCCGTCGCTGCCAGCCCGAAGAAAAACCCGTTGTTTCCCCTGGAACAGCGTGTGGAGCTGGCCCGCGAGGTCACTAAACATCTGCCCAACGTTGAAGTCGTCGGCTTCTCGACACTGCTCGCGCACTTTGCCAAAGAAAAGAACGCCAACGTGTTCCTGCGTGGTTTGCGTGCGGTTTCGGACTTCGAGTACGAATTTCAGCTGGCCAACATGAACCGCCAATTGGCGCCGGATGTGGAAAGTCTGTTTCTCACGCCTTCGGAGCGTTATTCGTTCATTTCCTCGACGCTGGTGCGTGAAATTGCAGCGCTGGGCGGCGACATCACCAAGTTTGTCCACCCTGCGGTGGCCGACGCCCTCACCGAACGCTTCAAGAAGTAACGACCGCTCAAGCGGCGCCCGCGTGCACTGCGGGCGCCAATGCGGCACAATTGCGCGCATTGGTTTATTGCGCCCGGGCCTGCCGCCCCGGCTGGAGTTAGCATGTCCCTGATCATCACCGACGATTGCATCAATTGCGACGTCTGCGAACCCGAGTGCCCGAACGCCGCCATTTCCCAGGGCGAAGAAATCTATGTCATCGACCCGAACCTGTGCACACAGTGCGTCGGCCACTATGACGAGCCACAGTGCCAGCAAGTCTGCCCGGTGGATTGCATCCCGCTGGATGAAGCGCATCCGGAGACTGAAGAACAGT
The DNA here is from genome assembly GCF_002836905.1 of Pseudomonas sp. 43NM1. Classification (NCBI taxonomy): domain Bacteria; kingdom Pseudomonadati; phylum Pseudomonadota; class Gammaproteobacteria; order Pseudomonadales; family Pseudomonadaceae; genus Pseudomonas; species Pseudomonas sp. 43NM1. The sequence goes on from NZ_MKGS01000173.1 coordinate 100,168, forward strand.
TGATGGCGAAATATCGGGTGATTACCGGTAAGGCTTGAGGCTTTTGGCGTCTGTCAGGGCGCCATCGCGAGCAAGCTCGCTCCCACATGGACCGCGCTATACCTGTGGGAGCGAGCTTGCTCGCGATGAGGCCATCCGCCACACCTGAAATCCAACTGCCTTCACTCGCGCTGCTCGAACCCTTCCCCGATACACCCCAGGCACCTGACAAACGCCGCTCTCGCCGGATCGACCACCAACGCCTGCCCCGCATCCCCCACGCCGCCGCCCAGCGCGGTAAATGGCAGCGACACCACAAACACCCCCGCGCCAATCACCGTCGCCGCGACCAGCAAGGGTCGGGCGATCAGCAAGTCGCCGATCATGGCAAACGCCGGAGGGTTCTGGATGGTGTAGCGCGGGTCGCCGCTGCCGTGTTCAGCCGCCAGCGCGGGCGGGCCGACGCTCAGCAGCAGGGCAACGAAAAAGGTGCGAAACGAAATCATGGCACGGTCCTTCGGCTAGGCAGTGAGAACACTGACTATAGACCGTCGGGCGAATCAGCTCTGGCAGCGCGGGCAAAACACGCTGGCGCGCTGGCCGAGCTTCACCTCGCGCAGCAGCGTGCCGCAGACTTTGCACGGTTCGCTGCCGCGCCCGTAAGCAAACAGCTCCTGCTGAAAATACCCCGGCTGACCGTCGCCGCCGATAAAGTCGCGCAGCGTTGTGCCGCCACGTTCGATGGCGTGGGCGAGGATGCGTTTGATCTCGATTGCCAGTTTCAGATAACGCGCGCGGGAAATGCTCTTGGCTTCGCGACGCGGATCGATGCCGGCGGCGAACAACGCTTCCGTCGCGTAAATATTGCCGACGCCGACCACCACCGCGTTGTCCATGATGAACGGCTTGACCGCCATCGAGCGCCCGCGCGATTGCTGGAACAGGCGCTCGCCGTCGAACAGCTCGGTCAACGGCTCCGGGCCCAGGCGAATCAGTAATTCGTGGTTGAGCGGGTCGAGGCTCCAAAGCATCGCGCCAAACCGGCGCGGGTCGGTGTAGCGCAGGGCCAGGCCGGATTCGAGTTCGATGTCGACGTGCTCATGCTTGGCCGCCGGCGAGCCGACTTCCACCAGACGCAAATTGCCCGACATGCCCAAATGGCTGATCAACGTGCCGACTTCGGCGTTGATCAACAGGTATTTGGCGCGGCGCTCCACCAGCACGATGCGCTGGCCAGACAGGCGCACGTCGAGGTCTTCGGGGATCGGCCAGCGCAGGCGTCGATCACGCACGATCACCCGGCTGACGCGCTGGCCTTCGAGGTGCGGGGCGATGCCGCGGCGGGTGGTTTCGACTTCCGGCAATTCAGGCATGGGGCTCTCGGATCAGACGCTTTTGAGCAAAAATGCTGCGCCTCAGTGATGAGCACCGAGGTCGCGAATGGTTTGCTTGAGGGTTTCGAAATCGTAGTCCGAGAGGCCGACGTAATCGAGCACCAGCGGGCCGATGCTGTTCCATTCGTGGTCTTCGTTCTGGTTGCCCAGCACCCGGTACGACGCGCAAATGTGCTCGGCCATTTTCAGGATCGCCAGCAGGTTTTTCAGTTGCGTGTTGCGCGCCGACTCGTCGCTGAAAATCGCCAGCGCGTTGTGGTGATTGGCGATGGCGGCGGTGATGTGTTCCGGCAGGCGCCAGGATTTGGCCGTGTAGTACCCGACCACGGCGTGGTTGGTGTTGAACACGCGGTTTTCGGTGTCGACCACCCGGCACTCAGGGCTCGCGTTGGCGTAGGCCTCTTCCAGGGTTTTCATGTATTCGGGGAAGCGCTTGAGCATCAGCGGCACGCCGCAATCGTGGAACAGGCCCAGCGCATACGCCTCGTCGCCGGCCTGCGAGCCAATGCGTTTGGCCAGCGTCAGGCAGGTCATCGCCACATCTTGCGCGGTGTCCCAGAAGCGGTTGAGCGTGACGATGGTGTCGTCGTTCATCTCGCCTTTGATCGATTGCGCGTTGATCAGGTTGATGATCGAACGGCTGCCCAGCAGGTTCACCGCACGCTGGATCGAGGCGATCTTGTTGCTCAAGCCGTAATACGGCGAGTTGACGATTTTCAGCAACGCCCCGGAGAGGCCCGGGTCCTGGGCGATCAACTTCGCGATCACTTCCAGGTCCGGATCGGGCATGTACTGCTCCATCTGCAGATCCACCATGATCTGCGGCTGGGCCGGCACGCTGATCCCTTGCAGGGACTGTTGGATCTGTTCGGACGTCAGCTCTTGGGACATAAGTACACACTCTTGGACAGGCGGGGATTCTAACCTTTAAAAACCACCACCCGACACACCGGTGGGCACATCGTCGGAACTTTCATTTGCGATAAGGCTTCGGAGTTTGTAATGCCGGCGAGGCGATTGCGCTTCGGCCAGCGACAAATTCCCACTCAAGTCAGGAGCTTACCCAATGTCCAATTCCCTGAATGGCAAGCGCGTCGCGATTCTGGTCACCGACGGTTTCGAGCAAGTCGAACTGACCGGACCCAAGCAGGCGCTGGAGCAGGCGGGCGCCAAAGTGGACATCCTCTCGGCCGAGGAAGGCCAGGTCAAAGGCTGGAACCACGACAAACCGGCGGACGATTTCAAGGTTGATCTGACCTTCAAGGCTGCCCATATCGAGCAATACGATGCCGTGGTGCTGCCCGGCGGCGTGCAAAATTCCGACACAATTCGTATCGATCAAGATGCCCAGCACTTGGTCAAGACCGGTGCCTCGGCGGGCAAGCCAATCGCAGTGATTTGCCACGGTGGCTGGCTGCTGATCTCGGCCGGGCTGGTCAATGGCAAAACCATGACCAGTTTCAAAACCCTCAAGGACGATTTGGTCAATGCCGGCGCGCATTGGGTTGATCAGGAAGTGGTCAAGGACGGCAACCTGATCAGCAGCCGCCAGCCGGATGACATCCCGGCGTTCAACCGCGAGTTGATCGGCGCGCTGTCGGCGTAACCTCCTGAATCGCTTTCGCGGGCAAGCCTCGCTCCTACATTTGGAATGCATTTCCCTGTAGGGGTGAGATTTGCCGGCGACGGCGTCATCAGCGTTTCATCGCCACCCGGCCACCCGCCCGGCACAACACGCTATACTCCCGCTCTTTTTTCCGGAGCGACGTCATGTCCCTGCCTAGCCTGCGCCTCAAAGCCAACGCCGACCGTCGCCTGCGAAACGGCCACTTGTGGGTCTACAGCAACGAAATCGATGTAGCCGCGACTCCTTTGCACGGCTTCAAGGCCGGCGATCAGGCGATCCTCGAAGCTGCCGGCGGCAAGCCGCTGGGCATCGTCGCCATGAGCCCGAACAATCTGATTTGTGCGCGCCTGCTGTCGCGCGACATCAAGTTGCCGCTGGACAAATCGCTGCTGGTGCACCGCATCAACGTCGCGTTGTCGCTGCGCGATCGCCTGTTCGACAAGCCGTTCTATCGTCTGGTCTACGGTGATTCCGACCTGTTGCCGGGCCTGGTAGTCGACCGTTTCGGCGACATCCTCGTGGTGCAAATCGCTTCGGCGACCATGGAAGCGCATAAAGAAGACGTGATCGCCGCGTTGACCCAAGTGCTCAAGCCAAGCGGCATTCTGTTCAAGAACGATTCCGCCGCGCGCGACGCCGAAGGCCTCAACCGCTACGTCGAAACCGTGTTCGGCCTGGTGCCGGAATGGGTTGCGCTGGAAGAGAACGGCGTGAAGTTCGAAGCGCCGGTCATTCAGGGCCAGAAAACCGGCTGGTTCTACGACCACCGCATGAACCGCGCGCGCCTGGCACCGTATGTCAAAGGCAAACGCGTCCTCGACCTCTATAGCTACATCGGTGGCTGGGGCGTGCAGGCTGCCGCTTTCGGCGCCAACGAAGTGTTCTGCGTCGATGCATCGGCCTTCGCTCTCGACGGCGTCGAGCGCAACGCTGCGCTGAACGGCTTCGCCGAGAAAATGACCTGCATCGAAGGCGACGTGTTCGAAGCCCTGAAAGAGCTGAAGGCCAGCGAAGAACGTTTCGACGTGATCGTTGCCGATCCGCCGGCCTTCATCAAACGCAAGAAAGACATGAAGAACGGCGAAGGCGCTTACCGTCGCCTGAACGAGCAAGCCATGCGCCTGCTGACCAAGGACGGCATTCTCGTCAGCGCTTCGTGCTCGATGCACCTGCCGGAAGATGACCTGCAGAACATCCTGCTGACCAGCGCCCGTCACCTGGATCGCAACATCCAGATGCTCGAACGTGGCGGCCAGGGTCCGGACCACCCGGTTCACCCAGCCATCGCCGAAACCCGCTACATCAAAAGCATCACCTGCCGCCTGCTGCCAAACAGCTGATTACGCGGGTTTGACGGGGGGCCAGCAGGCTCCCCGCTCATTCGCCGCCATCGAAATCCCCTTCCAGTTATCCTCTGCGTCTTACACTTGCCGTCCTACTAACGTGCAGGAAGTTTCGCTATATCTTCCAAATTGAAGAATTAGACTTACACGCACTTACCTCCCATAAGATAGCTCCCACAAAATTACTGGATATTTCCTACTGATATTCTCCTTGATAAGAACTCATTACAAACTATGATTGAGTTGTCACCAAGGAGTGGCACTCACTATTACTTACAAGGAGTTCACAACATGAAAGCAGTTACTCTGGAAACCAACAAAATCGCTAACCTGGCTTTTCTGGTTGCACCGAAAGCCCGATAAGTAAATGAGACGCTGGGGAGTGCCGGCTTACCCAGCGTTTTCTATGGCCCCGCCAGAGCGAACAGCCCTTCATGCAGATAAACCCACATCTCTTCATGCTTCCCCGCACGCCCGGTCAAATAGTCTGGGATTACCGCAACCACAAGCAATTTGAACTCAACCTCGAATACTCGACGCGACTCGCGCAACTTATCGACAACCCCCGAGCGTTCGACACCAACAATATAATCGACACACAGTTTCTCAATACTGGAATATTGATAACGTCCACCCAGCGAGCAATCGAATGGGGCTGGGATGAACTATCAAAGATATTTCATATCGGCACTAAAAACATACCTTGCGAATATACACCCAAGAACATTCATGAATGGTCGAGACATTATCTGGACCATTGCAACGAAGTATTGGCCTCCAGCGGCTCAGGTGCGGATAACACCCGCCACGCGACCGGCAAGCTGATTGCCCTGCCCGCCCCTGCTCGCCTGCCGGAAGGTTATCTGGCCGATGCCCTGGTCAATCGGAAAACCTGCCGCTCTTTCACTGGAGACGCGGTATCGCTCGACCACCTCAGCACCCTGCTCTATCTGTCGCTCGGCCATCTGAAAGAGCGTGAAGACGATCTCGACGACTCAGTCGCCGACGGCCTCGGTGCACGCCGCAGCAGCCCTTCGGGTGGAGGACTGAATGCCTGCGAAGGGTTTGTGCACGTGCAAAACGTCGAGTGCCTGGAACCCGGACTCTACGCCTACCACGCAGCCGATCACGCCCTGAGCTTCGTCAATCCCTTGCCGGTCGCGCCGCTCGGCCAACTCTTGTGCGGACAACACTTCATCAACAACTTGCCGGTGGGTCTGTTTATCAGCGCGCGTTTCGACAAGTTGTGGTGGAAGTACCAACACTCGCGCGCCTACCGAATGGCCTACGTCGAGGCCGGGCATATCTCCCAGACCTTTCAACTGGTCGCCACTTCCCTCGGTTTGGGGACCTGGCTGACCGGCGCGCTGAAAGACGATCAGGTCGAAGCGCTGCTCGGACTTGAAGACAATGCTGAACAACCGTTGTTTTTCGTCGGTTGTGGCCGCAGCGACGGGCAAGTGATGTGCAGGGAACTGAAAGCGTTGCTGAACCAGAGACAGCAACAATGACCACCAACCCTGCGGCGGCGGAGTTCCCGGTCGGGCACTTTACCCTTGGCGACTGGAACAACCGCGCGTCAGTGCGCACGAGCGGCAACACCTATCTATTGCCATCACCGCCGGAACTGGAGCGGCAATTGCTAAACCGGCACTGGTTTCCGCCGGGTTTTCTGCCCTATCTCGATCACCCGAGTATCCAGGCTGCCGGCCCAGCGGTGGTTCATCGCCTGACGGCCAATCACTTGGTGTATTTCCTCGACTACACCACGTTGCTGGAACACCGCATCGTCAATCGCGCGGTGGAAACCATCGTCCACGACGAACTCGGTGTCGCTATCCCGCAGCAGATGAAAACCGCCGGGTTGCAGCTCTACACCGACGAAGGTTTTCATGCGCTGTTCTCCAACAGCGTCGCCGAGCAGATTGCCGACCTGTACCGGATCACCTCGCGGCCGTTGATGCCACGGCGAATCACCCGGCTCAACGACCTGCTCGCCCGAGCCCCTGACGAACACAAAGCGCTGGCGCTGTTCCTGGTCGGTTTCGTCTCGGAAACGATCATCGCCCGCGAACTGCTTGATCTGTGCCGCGACCTGCTGGTGTCCGGCGTCCAGGAAATGCTCAGGGATCACCTCACGGACGAGGCTCGGCACAGTCGCTATTTTGCGCAAGTGTTCCATTACGTGTGGCTGAACCTGCCCGGCACCCGGCGCACCCTCGCCGCCCATTGGCTGGTGGAAATCATCCTGCTGTTTTTTGAAATCGATGATCGATGGCTCAGAGAAAGCCTGCTCAGCGCCGAACTGGATGCCGTTTGCATCACCGACATCCTCGGTGGCCTGACGGGCATGAACGCCGTTGTGGCGCGTGCGCGTTCAGGGGCGGGCGCCACGCTTAAGGCACTGCACACGGCGGGATTTTTTGACCTGCCCGGCAATCGACAACTTTTCGCGCAGGCAGGGCTCATTGATGAATGAAGACAACGCCGCTGTGAGTGTTAAAAAACGCCGTGTCGCGGTCATTCTGCTGATGACCATGGTGTTGCTCGGGGTCTTTCCGCTGGACGTGCTGCTGCCTTCATTTCCGGCATTGGCTGAACACTTCCGCACCAGCCCCGCCGACATCGCGTTTTCCATCAGCCTGTTCGCCGTCGGCATTTCGTTGTCGCAACTGCTGATCGGGCCGCTGTCGGACCGCATGGGGCGCAAGGGCTTGCTGTTGGCGGGCATGGCGGTATCGATAATCGGCGCGACAGGCTGCCTGTTAGCCACCGATTATTCCTGGTTCCTGCTGTTCCGGATGATCCAGGCCATCGGTTGCGGATGTTTTGTGCTGACCCAGGCGCTGGTTCAGGACTTGTTCGCGGGCAAGGAGCGCGATCGGCTGAGAATCCTCATGGTCACCGCCAGCGGAATTTTCATTTCCATATCGCCGCTGGCCGGCACGTTGCTGCAACAAGCGCTCGACTGGCCTGGAAGTTTTGTCGTGTTCATCGCGCTGGCCGGCGCGGTGTTCCTCAAAGCCTGCTTCTTCCTTGAGAACCAGCGCCCGACCAACGTTATGCACCGAGGTATCGTCCAGTCATACCGGGTGGTTTACCGCGACGTCGGTTTCACCGGTTACTGGTTGATTGCCGCCATTGCATTCGCCTGCCATTTCTCCTTCATCGTCATCTCGCCGCTGATTTTCATGGATCAATTGCAGCTCTCGCCCTACGAATTCTCGCTGACGCTGCTGCTTTACGGGCTGGCGTACATCATTGGCGGGATCATCGCGCGGATCCTCGGCGGCCGGATCGCGCCGAACACGCTGATCATCGTCGGCCTTGGCCTGATCTTCTTTTCGGGGCTGGTCATGCTGATATTGTCGAAACTGCTCGGGTTGTCGACGCCGACGGTGCTGGTTCCGATGATCATCTGCACTGCCGGCACCACCATTGCGCGGCCGGTCGCGACCTCGAAAGCCATGGAGATATTCCCGGGCAGGGCCGGCACGTCGGCGTCGGCGGGCAACACACTGGTGTTCATCTTCGGCGGACTGATCAGCGCGTTGATCAACCTCAGCGCGACTGATTTGCAGACCACTCTGGCGGTGAGCTTTCTGCTATTGAGCGCTAGCGCGATCATCTTGAATGCGCTGATCACCCGGCGGTATCGGGCGCTGACGGCCGGGTGAACACTGCCGGTCGTCATTCCACACACGGCGTCAGCGCTGGATCGGTACTTTCCGGCATTCCCTCCTGACGCCAGCGGTGTAGAATCGCGGGATTCATCGCCATTCATCCCCCGGCGGGTTTATGAGTTCAGGCTGAGGCAAGCGGCGATCCCGCAAAGTCATCGGCAACTTCCGGACACACGGCCATTTCTGAGTGTTCCAGACGTTCATAGAAGCTCACTTCCCCTTTAGCACCTGATTAGCCGCCCGGAGTGTTCCATGCCTGATTACCGCTCGAAAACATCCACCCACGGTCGCAACATGGCCGGCGCGCGCGCACTGTGGCGCGCCACGGGGATGAAAGATGACGACTTCAAAAAGCCGATCATCGCCATTGCCAACTCGTTCACCCAGTTCGTACCGGGCCACGTCCACCTCAAGGACCTCGGCCAACTGGTCGCCCGCGAAATCGAACGCGCCGGCGGCGTCGCCAAAGAATTCAACACCATCGCCGTGGATGACGGCATCGCCATGGGCCACGACGGCATGCTGTATTCGCTGCCGAGCCGCGAGATCATCGCCGACTCCGTCGAGTACATGGTCAACGCCCACTGCGCCGACGCCATCGTCTGCATCTCCAACTGCGACAAGATCACCCCTGGCATGCTGATGGCGTCCCTGCGCCTGAACATCCCGGTGATCTTCGTTTCCGGCGGCCCAATGGAAGCCGGCAAGACCAAACTGGCCAGCCACGGCCTCGATCTGGTCGATGCCATGGTCATCGCCGCCGACTCCAGCGCTTCTGACGAGAAAGTCGCCGAGTACGAGCGCAGCGCTTGCCCGACGTGCGGTTCGTGCTCCGGCATGTTCACCGCCAACTCGATGAACTGCCTGGTTGAAGCCCTGGGCCTGGCGTTGCCGGGCAACGGTTCGACATTGGCCACCCACAGCGACCGCGAGCAACTGTTCCTGCAAGCCGGCCGCACCATCGTCGAGCTGTGCAAGCGCTACTACACCGACAACGACGAGTCGGTATTGCCGCGCAACATCGCCAACTTCAAGGCGTTCGAGAACGCCATGACCCTGGACATCGCCATGGGCGGTTCCACCAACACCATCCTGCACTTGCTGGCCGCCGCCCAGGAAGCCGAGATCGACTTCGACCTGAAGGACATCGACCGCCTCTCGCGCCACGTACCGCAACTGTGCAAAGTCGCGCCGAACATCCAGAAGTACCACATGGAAGACGTGCACCGCGCCGGCGGGATCTTCAGCATCCTCGGTTCGCTGGCGCGCGGCGGTTTGCTGCACACCGACCTGCCGACCGTGCACAGCACGTCCATGGCCGAAGGCATCGCCAAGTGGGACATCACCCAGACCACCGACGAAGCCGTGCACCATTTCTTCAAGGCTGGTCCGGCGGGCATCCCGACGCAAACTGCGTTCAGCCAGTCGACCCGCTGGGAAACCCTCGACGACGACCGTGAAAACGGCTGCATTCGCAGCGTCGAGCACGCCTACTCGCAAGAGGGCGGCCTCGCCGTGCTGTACGGCAACATCGCGCTGGACGGTTGCGTGGTGAAAACCGCCGGCGTCGACGAGTCGATCCACGTGTTCGAAGGCAACGCGAAAATCTTCGAAAGCCAGGACAGCGCCGTACGCGGCATCCTCGCTGACGAAGTGAAGGCCGGCGACATCGTGATCATCCGTTACGAAGGTCCGAAGGGCGGCCCGGGCATGCAGGAAATGCTTTACCCGACGTCGTACCTGAAATCCAAAGGCCTGGGCAAAGCCTGCGCCCTGCTCACCGACGGCCGATTCTCTGGCGGCACCTCGGGCCTGTCCATCGGTCACGCATCGCCGGAAGCCGCTGCCGGCGGCGCGATTGGTCTGGTGCAGGACGGCGACAAGGTGCTGATCGACATTCCGAACCGCTCGATCAACCTGTTGATCAGCGACGAAGAACTGGCCGCACGCCGGGTCGAGCAGGATCAGAAAGGCTGGAAACCAGTGGAAAAACGCCCACGCAAAGTCACTACCGCGCTGAAAGCCTACGCCCTGCTGGCCACCAGCGCCGACAAGGGCGCGGTGCGTAACAAAGCCATGCTCGACGGCCTGTAACGCTTAACCGTCGAACAAAAAAATACCCCGCCCAGTGCGGGGTATTTTTTTGCCTGTTACTGAATCTCTTCCGGTTTGACGATCACCCAATTCTTGTCCGCCGTCACCGGCAAGCCTTCTTTCGCTTGCGCCGCCGCGTGTTTGGCCATCATGCCGTTTATCTGGGTCATGTATTTGTCCTTGCGGTTGATCCACAAATGGATGCCGCCCTTGGCCACGTCCACGCCGTGGAACAGCATGAAACCGTCGCTGGTCGGAGTATCGCCGCCGACCAGAATCGGTTTTTTCCACTCGTCGATGTAAGTCAGGATCGCCGCTTGCTTGCCGGCCATCCAGGTGGCCGGGGTCCACAGGTACGGGGTCAATTCGAGATCGAGGTTGGCTTTCTCGTCATATTTGCCGGCGGTGATCTGCTTGCGCGCGGTGGTCAATTCGCCGGTCTTGCGGTCCTTGAGCAGTGTGGTCACACCAATGACGTTCTGCGGTTTGACGTTGTAGCCGTACTTCGGATCGGCCGCGACCATGCGCACCAGTTCCTCGGACGCGGCGGTCATCACGTAAACCTCGATGCCGTTTTCCATCAACTTGTTGTACAGCTCGGCCTGGCCGGTAAAGACTTTCGGTGGCTGGACCTCGATGGTCTTGACCACATCGCCCTCGTAATACGTGCTCGGCACCGGTTTGCCGGAGGCCATCAGCTCATCGACATAACCCTTGAGCTCTTTGAGCGTGAAGCCGGAAAACACCTGGGCGACCCACGGATAACAAACCATGTCGTCGATTTCGCAGAGGCGATAGTAGTAACTGAACAGGCTTTCCTTGTGCTCGGCGGTGTCCTTGAACGGGATCAGTTTCAGCGACGGGTCGAGGGTGTCGCGGGTGATCAGGCCCTTGTTTTCCATGAACGGCAGCAACGACTCTTCGAGGTCGTAGCGGTAACTGGTGTTGTCCATGTCGAACACCGCGAAGTTACCCTTGTTGGCGTTGGCCGCGATCATCGCGTCCAGCGCCTTGGCCTGATCGAGCGGCCAGTGTTTCAGATCAGTGGCGGAGACCTGCGCGGCCAGGCTCAAGCCCAAACCAAGTCCCAGCGCGACAGCCAGCATTTTCGGTGCGAACTTCATGTGCGTGCTTCCTTGTGAAGAGACGCTGATTCAAAGACATCGACGCTAGCAAAAAACCGTGACAGTTCTCGCCTGCCCGCGACCGCTTGCGTCCCCATCGCGCCAGCTGCATCCCTGACAGCGACATGCGCTTATTCCAAAAACGACAGTCAACCTCCGATTTCGGTATTAATTCATTAGATATCAAGCTGTTAGGCTTGCCGGTTCGCAGCTGCCCCGGAAGGTAGCTGGCACAAGTCGCTTTCGGAGTTTTTATGAATCTGCCACTGATTCTCAACTTGCTGGTGTTCCTCGCCCTGCTCTTTGGCTTGGCACAAACCCGTCACACCTCGTGGAGCCTGGCGAAAAAAGTCCTGCTCGCGCTGGCGCTCGGCGTCGCGTTCGGTGTGGCGCTGCACACGATTTATGGCGCCGGCAACCCGGTGCTCAAAGCCTCGATCAGTTGGTTCGATCTAGTCGGCAACGGTTACGTGCAGTTGCTGCAAATGATCGTGATCCCGCTGGTGTTCGCTTCCATCCTCAGCGCCGTGGCCCGTCTGCACAACGCTTCGTCGCTGGGCAAGATCAGTTTCCTGACCATCGGCACGCTGCTGTTCACCACCGCCATCGCGGCGCTGATCGGTATCGGTTTGACCAACCTCTTTGGCCTGACCGCTGAAGGCCTGGTCGCCGGCACCCAGGAAATGGCCCGCCTGCAAATCATTCAAAGCGATTACGCGGGCAAGGTTGCTGACCTGAATGTGCCGCAGTTGCTGCTGTCGTTCATCCCGCAGAACCCGTTCGCCGACCTCGCGCGGGCCAAACCGACGTCGATCATCAGCGTGGTGATCTTCGCCGCTTTCCTCGGGGTCGCGGCGCTGCAATTGCTCAAGGATGACGTCGAAAAAGGTCAGAAAGTGATCAACGCCATCGACACCCTGCAAGCCTGGGTGATGCGTCTGGTGCGTCTGGTGATGAAGCTGACCCCGTACGGCGTGCTGGCGCTGATGACCAAAGTGGTCGCCGGCTCCAACCTGCAAGACATCATCAAGCTCGGCAGTTTTGTCGTGGTGTCGTACATCGGTCTGGGCCTGATGTTCGTGGTCCACGGTTTGCTGGTGTCGGCGGCCGGGATCAACCCGCTGCGCTTCTTCCGCAAGATCTGGCCGGTGCTGACGTTTGCGTTCACCAGCCGTTCCAGCGCGGCGAGCATTCCGCTGAGCATCGAAGCGCAGACCACGCGTCTGGGCATCCCGCAATCGATCGCCAGTTTCGCTGCCTCGTTTGGCGCCACGATTGGCCAGAACGGTTGCGCCGGTTTGTACCCGGCAATGTTGGCGGTGATGGTCGCGCCGACGGTTGGCATCAACCCGCTGGATCCGCTGTGGATCGCGACGCTGGTGGCGATTGTGACCTTGAGTTCGGCCGGTGTGGCGGGCGTGGGTGGCGGCGCGACGTTTGCCGCGTTGATCGTGCTGCCGGCGATGGGTTTGCCGGTGTCACTGGTGGCGTTGCTGATTTCGGTCGAGCCGCTGATCGACATGGGCCGCACGGCGTTGAACGTCAGCGGTTCGATTACCGCCGGGGCGATTACCAGCCAGGTGATGCAGCAGACTGATAAACAGCTGCTGGATGCGGATGAGCATGGGGCGTTGGCTCACGCTTAAGATTCTCATCGCCTGAGCGGGCCCCTTCGCGGGCAAGCCTCGCTCCTACAGGCTATGCGCCGTCTATGAAATGGCGCCAATCCTGTAGGAGCGAGGCTTGCTCGCGATGCTTTTAGGCCTTCTCCCACACCTCAAAGCTGTACGCCGGTTTGTCATCCACCGCCGGGTTCTCGACGTTCGACACCAGTTTCCATTGCTGCTGATCAAACTCCGGAAACCACGCATCCCCCTGCGGGCTCAACGCCACGCGGGTCAGGTACAGCCGATCGGCCTGCGCCAGACCTTGCGCATACAACTGCGCGCCGCCAATCAGCATCAACTCATCGACGCCCTGCGCCTTCGCCCACTCTTCGGCGCGAACCACCGCAGCTTCCAGCGACGAAAAAACTTCCGCGCCTTCGAGCAGCAGATCGGCCTGACGGCTGACCACGATGTTCAACCGGCCCGGCAACGGCCGCCCGAGCGAATCCCAGGTCTTGCGACCCATGATGATCGGCTTGCCGAGGGTCGTAGCCTTGAAGTATTTGAAATCCCCCGGCAAGTGCCAGGGCATGCTGTTATCGACGCCGATCACGCGGTTTTCACCGAGGGCTGCGATCAGGCTGAGGGGAAGTGATTTAGTCATGTCGGCGAGGATACCAGAGCCTCCCATACCCCGATAAGCGCCACAGCGGTTATGCTCAGCGTTCATTTGAGCGACGGGAAGCCGCGTGACTGAACTGAATAACCTCTGGCTGACGGAAACCATTCGCTTGCGCGAAGAACACGCCGGCCCTCTCGACGATCTCGAAGCCAACCGATTGGCCCGCAGCGCGGGCGGCGACCTGCCGACGCGAATTCAGCGCCGCGCCTTGTGGCTGGCCGAGCGCGACGGCCTCACCGGCGCCCTCAAGCACTGGCTGCAAGGGGCGCGACTGGCGCTGTTGCTGATGGTCGTGCTGGCACTCGTCAGCGGCGCCGGCCTGGCGTTTTCGGCGCTGGGCAACGGATCACAACCGGTCAACATATTCTGGGCGCTGGGCACGCTGCTCGGTTTGAACCTGATCCTGATGATCAGTTGGGCGCTGGGTTTGGTGTTCGCCGGTGAACACGGCGCCGCGCTCGGCCGGTTGTGGTTGTGGCTCAGCGAAAAATTCGCCCGCGACGCCAAAGCCGCGCAACTGCCGCCGGCCCTGCTGCTGTTGCTGCAACGGCACAAACTCAATCGCTGGGCGCTGGGCTCGCTGGTCAATGGTTTGTGGCTGCTGATCATGCTCAGCACGTTAAGCATGCTGGTGCTGATGATGGCGACCCGGCGCTACGACTTCATCTGGGAAAGCACGCTGTTTGGCGCTGACTTTTTTGCCGCGCTCACCGACGCCCTCGCCGCCGTGCCGCACGCGCTGGGCTGGAGCGCGCCGCGGGTGGACATGATTCGCGTGACCCTCGACACCGATTACAACCGCGAACTGGTGCGTCAGAGCTGGGCTATCTGGCTGGTCGGCGCGGTGCTGATCTACGGCGTACTGCCGCGACTGGTGCTGATGCTGCTGTGCCGCTGGCGCTGGAAACGCGGGCGCGCGGCGCTGCGTCTGGACCCGACCCTGCCGGGCTACGCGCAATTGCGCGAACGCCTGATGCCCACCAGCGAACGCCTGGGCATCAGCGACGCCGCGCCGGAGCAACTGCACCGCGTCGAAAGCGGCGTCAGTGCTTTGCAAAGTGATGGCGCGCTGCTGGTCGCCATCGAACTGGACGAGCAACGCCCATGGCCGCCGCAATTGCCGAAATCGGTGAGCAATGCCGGCATCCTCGACAGCCGCGAATCGCGACACAAACTCCTCGAACAATTGAGTCGGTTTCCCCCGGCGCGCCTGGCGATTGCCTGCGATCCACGGCGCTCGCCGGATCGCGGCAGCCTGGCGTTGATCGGCGAACTGGCGCGCAACGCCAGCGCCACCCGCGTCTGGCTGCTGCAAGCGCCGCCCGGCGAAGCGCTGGATGCCGCGCGCCTCGGTGACTGGCACGCAGCGCTGGAACAATTGGACTTGCCGTTCGCCGATTGCGCGCCGATGAATTGGCTGGAGACCGGTCATGACTAAGCCTTTGAAGCTCGCGGTGGTCGGCCACACCAACGTCGGCAAAACCTCGCTGCTGCGCACCCTGACCCGCGACGTCGGTTTCGGTGAGGTGTCGCATCGGCCAAGCACCACGCGGCATGTCGAAGGCGCGCGGCTGTCGGTGGACGGCGAGCCGTTGCTCGACCTCTACGACACGCCGGGGCTGGAAGACGCGATTGCCCTGCTCGATTACCTCGAACGCCTGGAACGTCCTGGCGAACGCCTCGACGGCCCGGCGCGCCTCGCGCGGTTCCTCGACAGCAGCGAAGCCCGGCAGCGTTTCGAGCAGGAAGCCAAAGTGATGCGGCAACTGCTGGCCTCGGACGCCGGCCTCTATGTGATCGACGCCCGCGAGCCGGTGCTGGCCAAGTACCGCGACGAACTCGAAGTGCTGGCCAGTTGCGGCAAACCGTTGCTGCCGGTGCTGAACTTCGTCAGCAGCGCCCACCAGCGCGAAGCTGATTGGCGCGAAGCCTTGGCGCGCCTGGGTTTGCATGCGCTGGTGCGGTTTGACAGCGTCGCCCCGCCCGAGGACGGCGAGCGCCGACTGTATGAAAGCCTGGCGCTGCTGCTGGAAAACGCGCGGCCGCAACTCGAGCGCTTGATTGCCGATCAACAAGCGCAACGCCTCGCGCGTCAGCACAGTGCGGCGCGGCTGATTGCCGAGTTGCTGATCGATTGCGCGGCGTGCCGGCGCAGTGTGGTCAGCGAAGCTGCAGAGGAACAACAGGCGATCAGCGATTTGCGCAAAGCCGTGCGCCAACGCGAACAGCGTTGCGTCGAGGCGCTGCTCAAGCTCTACGCCTTTCGCCCGCAAGATGCGGCGGCCAGCGACTTGCCGCTGCTGGACGGGCGCTGGGGCGATGACTTGTTCAACCCCGAAACCCTCAAGCAATTGGGTGTGCGAGTCGGCGGCGGGATTGCGGCGGGCGCGGCGGCGGGGG
>NZ_MKGS01000174.1:0-33195 GCF_002836905.1 Pseudomonas sp. 43NM1
ATTGCAGCTCGCTCCAGCCATTGAGGTGCTGCGCGGCGGCGCTGATCACGGCTTGGCGATCGGTGGCGGCGGTGAGTTTGCGCGACAGGTCGAGCAGCTCGGTGGTTTCTTCCTGAGTGTCGCGCAACGCCTGCAATTGCCGGCGTTGACGCGCCGCGAGGTTGCCGGTCAGCGCGGCCATCAAGAGGAAAAACAGCAAGGTCAGCACGTCTTCTTCGCGCTGAATGCTGAACGAGAAATTCGGCGGAATGAACAGGAAGTCGTAAACCAGGAATGACAGCGCCGCACACGCCAGCGCCGGGCCGAGGCTGCTGCGCACCGCCACCAGCAACACCGCCGCGAGGAACACCAGTGAGATATTCGGCAACGGCAAAACACTCGCCACGGCCCACGCCAAGGCACTGGCCAATACGGTCGCCAGCAACGCCAGAGCGTAGTCAAACCAGACCAATGAACGGATCGAACGCTGACGTGGCTGATGGGTTTCGTGATCGCTGTCGAGCACGTTGATTTCCAGCCCTCGGGCATCGCGCAACAGCCGGGAAGCCAGTCCGCCGCCAAACAGCCGTCGGTGAAGACGCTGCCGGGATTGACCGACCAACACCAGACTGGCGCGACGTTCGGCAGCGTGCTGGATCAGGGTCTTCGCCACTTCGCCGGCGCGCAGCAACACCACTTCGCCGCCCAAACGTTCGGCCAGTTGCTGGGCGCTTTGCAGACGCAGGCGCGATTGCTCGTCGCGCACGCGGCCATTGTCGACGTGCACCAGACTCCACGGCAGATGCCGGCGCTGGGCGACGCGGCTGGCGTGGCGCACCAGGCGTTCGGCCTGCGCATCGCCATCGACCCCGACCAGCAACCGTCCGCGCACCGCCGGCGCAGCCTGACCGAGTTGGCGATAACCCTGGGCCAAGTCGTTATCGACCTGCGCCGCAGCGGTTTGCATGGCCATTTCGCGCAGCGCGGTGAGGTTGGTCTGGGTGAAAAAAGCATCGATGGCCGCGCGCGCCTGCTCCGGCACATAGACTTTGCCGTCGCGCAGACGCTCAAGCAATTCGCGCGGCGGCAGGTCGATCAGCAGCAGTTCGTAGGCTTCTTGCAGGACCCAATCGGGCAAGGTTTCGCGGACCTGCACGCCGGTGATTCCGCGCACTTGATCGTTGAGACTTTCCAGGTGCTGGACGTTGACCGTGGTGAACACATCGATGCCGGCGGCGAGCAATTCCTGGATGTCTTGCCAGCGTTTCGCGTGACGGCTGCCGGGGGCGTTGCTGTGGGCGAGTTCGTCGACCAGCACCAGTTTTGGTTTGGCCGCGAGCAGACCGTCGAGGTCCATTTCTTCGAGCAACACGCCACGGTATTCCGAGCGTAGCAACGGCTGTTGCGGCAAGCCACCGAGCAGCGCTTCGGTTTCGGCGCGGCCGTGGGTCTCGACCACCCCGGCGATGACTTTGACCCCTTGGCGCAGTTGCGTGTGGGCCGCTTGCAGCATGGCGTAAGTCTTGCCGACACCTGGCGCGGCGCCGAGGAACACCTTGAGCCGGCCACGGCCATCGCGGGGCAGGTCTGCTAACAGCGCATCGGCGCGGCCGGAATCGCTCATGCTTGAAGGTCTCTTCTTTCAGGTTTTGATGGGGTGAATATTAGGCCGCCATCGCGAGCAAGCTCGCTCCCACAGGGGATTTGTGAACACTGGAGATTCCCTGTGGGAGCGAGCTTGCTCGTGATTGGCGGCGCCACCGGTTTAAAGCTTTTGCAGCGCGATATTCAACGCCAGCACATTGACCACCGGTGGCCCCACTAGCGGCTGCTCGATGTGTGCGTCGAGCAACTGTTGAAGGGTCGATACCGGCAGATTGCGCGCCGCCGCAACACGCGCCAGTTGATAGGCAATCGCCGCCGGTGGCAAGTGTGGATCGAGGCCGCTGCCAGAGGTGGTCAGCAGCGCCAGCGGCACCGGTCCTTGCCCGGGCACTTGCAGTTTATTGGCCTCGTCGATGACCCGCGTGGCGAGCGCCGGGTTGCTCGGCGAGAGGTTGCTGGCGCTGCTCGACACCGTGGCAAACGCCCCGGCCGACGGGCGCGGATGGAACCAGGCGTCGCCGGTAAACTCCTGGGCAATCAGCGACGAACCGCGCACTTTGCCATCGGCGTCGCGTACCAGACTGCCGTTGGCCTGATCGGGAAAAGCAATTTGCGCGACGCCGGTAACCACCAGAGGATAGGCGACGCCGGTGATCAGCGTCATGAGTACCAGAAGGCTCAGGGCCGGGCGGATCATTGTGGACATTTCAGAATCCTCGAAATTGAAGAAGTAGTGGGTGTCAGGGAAATCCACCCCTCACCCCAGCCCTCTCCCCACGGGGTAGAGGGGGAAAGGGAGCCGATCTTTGTGCTGTTCAAAACCTGAGTTCGACTCGGTCTTTCAGGTCGCTAAATTTCGCAAGACATCCGTGCTGTTAAAAACCTGAGTTCGGCTCGATCTTCCAGGTCGATGCAGCTCCAGGAACACCTCGGTCAGTCCCCTCTCCCCCCCGGGGAGAGGGTTAGGGTGAGGGGTCGATCCAAAGGTCAAACCAAATGCAGTGCAGTGAGCAGCATGTCGATTGCCTTGATCCCCACAAACGGCACGACAATCCCGCCCAGTCCATAGATCAGCAAATTGCGCCGCAACAACGCCGCAGCACTCGCCGCTTGCACGCGCACGCCACGCAGCGCCAGGGGAATCAGCACAACGATGATCAACGCGTTGAAGACAATCGCCGAGAGAATCGCGCTCTGCGGACTGCTCAGTTGCATGATGTTGAGCACGCCCAATTGCGGATAGATCGAGGCGAACAGCGCCGGCAGAATCGCGAAGTATTTGGCGATGTCGTTGGCGATCGAAAAGGTCGTCAACGCGCCACGCGTCACCAGCAGCTCTTTGCCGATTTGCACCACGTCGAGCAGCTTGGTCGGATCGCTGTCGAGATCGACCATGTTTGCCGCTTCGCGCGCCGCTTGCGTGCCGTCATTCATCGCCATGCCGACGTCAGCCTGGGCCAGCGCCGGCGCGTCGTTGGCGCCGTCGCCGCACATCGCCACCAGACGACCGTCGTTCTGCTCGTGACGAATCCGCGCGAGTTTTTTCTCCGGCGTGGCTTCGGCCAGCACGTCATCGACGCCCGCCTCGGCAGCAATCGCCGCCGCGGTCAGCGGGTTGTCGCCGGTGACCATGACCGTGCGAATCCCCAGTTTGCGCAACTCGGCGAAACGCTCGCGGATGCCCGGTTTGACCACGTCCTTGAGATGGATCGCGCCGAGCAATTTACCGTCGACACACACCAGCAACGGCGTGCCGCCACTCTGCGCAATCTTGTCGACTTCCCGAGCCATGGCCGGGGCCAGGTCCGAGCGTTTCTGGCCGATGAACGCCAGCAGCGAATCCACCGCGCCTTTGCGATACACGCGGCCCTGATAATCAACACCAGACAAACGCGTCTCGGCGCTGAACGGCACGCCGGTGAGCAATTCGGCGCCCGGCTCCGGCTGCGGATGCAGGTTGCGCAGGTACTCGACGATTGACTTGCCTTCCGCCGTGTCATCGGCCAGCGACGCAAACAACGCGCCTTCGGCCAGCTCTTTGGCTGTCACGCCGGGTGTTGCATAAACCGCGGTGCAACGGCGGTTGCCGAAGGTGATGGTGCCGGTCTTGTCCAGCAACAGCACGTGCACGTCCCCCGCCGCTTCCACGGCGCGCCCGGATTTGGCGATCACGTTGAGGCGCACCAGGCGGTCCATGCCGGCGATACCGATGGCCGACAACAAGCCGCCAATGGTGGTCGGAATCAGCGTGACCAATAACGCCACAAGGAACACCAGCGGCAGACTGCCGTTGGCGAAATGCGCGAACGGTTGCAGGGTCACGACCACCAGAAGAAAGATCAGCGTCAGGCCGATCAGCAGGATATCCAGCGCCACTTCGTTGGGGGTTTTCTGGCGTTTTGCGCCTTCGACCAGGGCGATCATCCGGTCCAGGGTCGATTCACCGGGGTTGGCGGTGATGCGCACCAGCAGCCAATCGGAGACCAGCCGCGTATTGCCGGTAACGGCCGAACGGTCGCCGCCGGATTCGCGAATCACTGGCGCCGATTCGCCGGTAATCGCCGCTTCGTTGACCGCCGCGATGCCTTCGATGACCTCGCCGTCACCGGGGATCATTTCCCCGGCTTCGACGCGCACCACATCGTCCTTGCGCAGATTGGCCGCCGGCACCACTTGAAACGTGCCGTTGGCGGTCTTGCGCCGGGCGCTCAAACCTTCGCTGCCGGCCTTGAGGCTGTCGGCGCGGGCCTTGCCGCGACCTTCGGCCAAGGCTTCGGCGAAGTTGGCAAACAGCACGGTAAACCACAGCCACAACGCGATTTGCGCAGCGACAAAGGTTGGCACGGTGCTGTCGGGAATAAAGCACAACACGGTGGTCAGCACGGCGGTCAGTTCGACCACCAACATCACCGGCGCCCGTTGCAATTGGCGCGGATCCAGCTTGACGAAGGCTTGCACCAGCGCTGGACGCCAGAGCGCCGAGATCGCGGTTTTCGGTTGTTCCGGCGCCTTGACGGCGGCCGGTTTGGTTGCGGGCATATTCATCATCAGCTCCTCGAAAAAGCCTGGCTCAGAAGCCCATGCTCAGATGTTCGGCAATAGGACCCAGGGCCAGCGTCGGCAAGAACGTCAGGCCACCCACCAGCAAAATGGTCACGGTCAGCAGCGTCACGA
The DNA here is from genome assembly GCF_002836905.1 of Pseudomonas sp. 43NM1. Lineage (NCBI taxonomy): Bacteria > Pseudomonadati > Pseudomonadota > Gammaproteobacteria > Pseudomonadales > Pseudomonadaceae > Pseudomonas > Pseudomonas sp. 43NM1. The sequence continues at coordinate 4,759 of NZ_MKGS01000174.1, forward strand.
ACAGCGCGCCGTGGGTCGGGAAACTGTTCGGTCCGATTGGCGCGGTTTTCTTCATCGCCAGGCTGCCGGCCAACGCCAGCACTGGAAGGATGTAACCGAAACGACCGATCAGCATGCCCAGGCCCAGCATCAAGTTGTGGAACGCGGTGTTCGCACCGAAGCCGCCAAACGCCGAACCGTTATTCGCGCTGGCCGAGGTGTAGGCGTAAAGCAACTGGCTGAAACCGTGGGCGCCGGGGTTGCTGACCGCCGCGACCGGGCCGGGCAAACTGGCGGCAATCGCGCCGAGCACCAGCACGCCGACCGGCATCACCAACAAGGTTACGACCAGTAACTGCACTTCACGCGCCTGGAGTTTTTTGCCGAGGTATTCCGGCGTGCGGCCGATCATCAGGCCGGCGAGGAATACCGCGATCAACACGTTGAGCAGCATGCCGTAAAGCCCGGCGCCGACGCCGCCGAAGATCACTTCGCCGACCATCATGTTGACCATCGCGACCATGCCGCTCAGCGGGTTGAGGCTGTCGTGCATACCGTTGACCGAACCGTTCGATGCCGCCGTGGTGGTCACCGACCACAACACCGTCGCCGTGGTGCCGAAGCGCGCTTCCTTACCTTCGAGTGGCGCAGTCTGCTCGACGGCAGCGTTGGCCAGCGATGGATTCGGCTGGTATTCGGCCCACAGCGAGGTGGCGCCGCCGATCAGGAACAGCGCGAGCATGCAGGCGATGATCGCGCGACTCTGACGCAGGTCCTTGACGTAATGGCCGAAGGTGAACACCAGCGCGACCGGGATCAGGATGATCGAACCGACTTCGAACAAGTTGCTCCACGCCGTCGGGTTCTCGAACGGATGCGCCGAGTTGACGCCGAAGAAGCCACCGCCGTTGGTGCCCAGTTGCTTGATCGCAATCTGGCTCGCGGCCGGGCCGAGCGGGATCACCTGATCGACGCCTTGCATGGTCACGGCATTGACGTATTGCGCGAAAGTTTGCGGCACGCCCTGCCAGACCAGAAACAGCGCCAGCAGCAAGCACAGCGGCAGCAGGCCGTAGAGCGTGGCGCGGGTCATGTCGACCCAGAAGTTGCCGAGGGTTTTTGTCGATTTGCGGCCGATGCCGCGACACAGTGCCACCAACACCGCCAGACCGGTGGCGGCGCTGACGAAGTTCTGCACGGTGAGGCCGGCCATCTGGCTCAGATAACTGAGCGACGCTTCGCCGCTGTAGGCCTGCCAGTTGGTGTTGGTCATGAAACTGACGGCGGTGTTGAACGCGAGCGTCCACTCCTGGCCCGGCAGGTTTTGCGGATTCAGCGGCAAGTGGTCCTGGAACAACAGGATCGCGAACAGCAGCAGGAAGCCTGCGAGGTTGAAGGCGAGCAAGGCCAATGTGTATTTCTGCCAGCTCTGTTCGACCTGCGGATCGACCCCGGCCACGCGATAACAACCGCGCTCGACCGGGCCGAGGATCGGCGACAGCCAGGTGCGCTGGCCTTCCATGACTTTGTAATAGAAGCGACCGAGAAACGGCGCGGGGATCAGCACTAACGCGAAAAACCCGAGGATCAGCCAATAGTCATAACTGTGCATAGCCGCTCCTAGTTCCGGTCCGCGCGCAACAGCGCAACCAGCAGATAAATGAACAGCCCCACTGCCAATAGCAGTGACACCCCGTCCAGAACGCTCATGGAAAATCTCCGTGTAACGGCGTATTGCCGCGTGTCCGGGCATTGTCGGCAGGGAGGCTGTAAAGGAACGAGAGCGAGGGGTGTGGCGGGGCATAAAAAAAGTGTAAAGAGTGGCTTTATGCGGGGGTTACAGGCGTTTTGGGCGGACGCCATCGCGAGCAAGCTCGCTCCCACAGGGATCAGCGTTGTGTCGGCGAATGCATTTCAATTGTGGGAGCAAGCTTGCTCCCACAGGGATCAGCGTCGTGTCGGCGAATGCATTTCAATTGTGGGAGCGAGCTTGCTCGCGATGGCGGCATAACGGGCGACATTGCCCCCAACTGGCGCAAAAATCACGGCCATCCAGCGCCGATCATCCCCGATACGACACCTTTCAGCGCATTGCGACGCGCAAATACAAAATGGCACGCCCGCTGCACGCGCCCTCCCCCGAGCTTTCCAAACCATTCCGGGAGCAACGCATGAACACACAACTCAAACCGACACTGGGCACGCTGCATCTGTGGGGCATTGCCGTCGGGCTGGTGATTTCCGGGGAGTATTTCGGCTGGAGTTACGGCTGGGGCGTCGCCGGAACCCTGGGTTTCCTGGTGACTTCCTTTATGGTCGCGACCATGTACACCTGTTTCATCTTCAGTTTCACCGAGCTGACGACGATGATTCCCCACGCCGGCGGTCCCTTTGCCTACAGCCGCCGCGCCTTTGGCGAGAAAGGCGGATTGATCGCCGGGCTGGCAACGCTGATCGAATTCGTCTTCGCCCCACCAGCGATCGCTCTCGCGATTGGCGCGTACTTGAATGTGCAGTTTCCGGCACTCGACCCGAAACACGCGGCGGTCGGTGCCTACATCGTGTTCATGAGCCTGAACATTCTCGGGGTGAAACTCGCGGCAACCTTCGAGTTGATCGTCTGCGTCCTCGCCGTCGCCGAACTGCTGGTGTTCATGGGCGTGGTCGCGCCGGCCTTCAGCTTCAGCAACTTTGCCCTGAATGGCTGGGCCGGTTCCGATGTGTTCGGCGCGCCAGCGATTGCCGGGATGTTCGCGGCGATCCCGTTTGCGATCTGGTTTTTCCTCGCCATCGAAGGCGCGGCCATGGCCGCCGAAGAAGCCAAGGACCCGAAACGGACGATTCCCAAGGCTTACATCAGCGGCATTCTGACCTTGGTACTGCTGGCGATGGGCGTGATGTTCTTTGCCGGCGGCGTTGGCGACTGGCGCACCCTGTCGAACATCAACGATCCGCTGCCGCAAGCGATGAAAACTGTGGTTGGCGAAAGCTCCGGTTGGCTGCACATGCTGGTGTGGATTGGTCTGTTCGGACTGGTGGCGAGTTTCCACGGGATCATCCTCGGTTACTCGCGCCAGTTCTTCGCCCTCGCCCGCGCCGGTTACTTGCCGAAATCATTGGCCAAGCTGTCGCGCTTCCAGACGCCGCACCGGGCGATCATCGCCGGCGGGCTGATCGGCATCGCGGCTATTTATAGTGACGGTTTGATCAACCTTGGCGGCATGACGCTGACCGCGGCGATGATCACCATGGCGGTGTTCGGCGCCATCGTCATGTACATCATGAGCATGCTCAGCCTGTTCAAACTGCGCAAAACCGAGCCGAACCTGGAACGGACTTTCCGCGCGCCGTGTTATCCGCTGGTGCCGATGATTGCGTTGGTGCTGGCGGTGGTGTGCCTGGTGGCGATGGCGTGGTTCAACACCTTGATCGGGCTGATCTTCGTCGGCTTCATGGCCGTCGGGTTTGTGTACTTCATGCTCACCGCGCAATTGCGCGCCGATGCGCCGGCGGATGCAATGCTGACCGGTTTGTAGCAAGGGGCTGTAACGAGGGGCTGTAACGAGGGATACGCGCGAGACATTACAGGCCTAGAATGGAACCACTGCGAAATCTGATCGCTCAAAGTGGTATGCACGCTCGGTTGGCGAAATCCGCCAATCGGCCTGCCCTCAAGGAGAGCCCTATGCCCTGGTATGCCTGGTTGATTCTGGTCGTTGCAATCGGCTCGATCGTTGGCGGTTTGATGATGTTGCGCGACACCGCCACCAAGGTCGATCTGACCGAAGAGCAACGCAAACGCATCGCTGAACGCAATGCAGTCGCGGACGCCAAGGATGCGCAGGACCGCTGATAAAAAAACCCCACCTTCGCGGTGGGGTTTGTTTTTGCGCTCGCCAGTTCTCCGGCAGACTTCTAAAAAACACGCCGCCCAGCCGAATGGCGCGCATCTGCATGCTTTTTTGCGGTAGAAGTACAGTCACCATCCAATATTCATTGGGTAAGATGGCGGATTGTCGCGGAGACCCAAAATGCGTTACTCGCAGGACCATAAAGCCCAGACCCACCAACGCATCATCAAGGAAGCGTCTGCACGTTTTCGCCGCGACGGCATCGGGGCGACCGGCCTGCAACCCTTGATGAAAGCGCTGGGCCTGACCCACGGCGGCTTTTATTCGCACTTCAAATCCAAAGATGAACTGGTGGAAAAAGCCCTGCAAATGGCCCGCGATGAACTCGACGCGCATTGCGCAACGCTCTTCGCTGAACAACGGCCGCTCGACGCGTTTATCGACAGTTATCTCTCCGAATGGCACCAGACTTCGCCGGATCAAGGTTGCCCGCTGCCGACCATGTCTTCAGAACTCGGACTGCGCGGCCAGCCCAGCCCGACCACCGATCAAGTGCTCAATGCCAGACTTGAGCAAGTGCAAAGTACCCTTGAAGGCGAACAGCCGAGCGAACCCAGCATCGTCATCATGTCGACGCTGATCGGTGCGCTGATGTTATCGCGCAGTGTCGAGAACGCCGAGCTGGCCCAGCGGATTCTCGACGTGACGCGCGATCACCTGAAACAGAACAACGATTAATCACTCCAACGCTTGAACAGCACGCTGGCATTCACGCCGCCAAAACCGAAGCCGTTCGACAGCGCGTATTCAATCGGCATCGACCGCGCCTGGCCGTGAACGATGTCCACGCCTTCGGCTGCCGGGTCCGGGTTATCGAAATTGAGCGTGGCCGGAACGATTTGATCGCGAATGGCCAACAGGGTGAAGATCGCTTCGATGCCGCCAGCGGCGCCAAGCAAATGACCGGTCGCAGACTTGGTCGACGTCACCGCAATCTTGTTATCCGCGCCGAACAATGACTTGATCGCCGCCAACTCCCCGAGATCCCCGACTGGCGTCGACGTCGCGTGAGCATTGAGGTGTTGCACCTGATCAGCGCTGACCCCGGCTTGCGCCAATGCCAACGACATTGCCCGCCGAGCACCGCTGCCATCTTCAGGCCCGGCCGTCAGGTGATAGGCATCCGCGCTGGTGCCGTAGCCAACCAGCTCGGCGATCGGTTTAGCGCCCCTGGCCAATGCATGCTCCAGCGATTCGATCACCAGCAGACCGGCGCCCTCGCCCATCACAAAACCGTCGCGATCCTTGTCGAATGGCCGCGAGGCGCGCTCCGGGGTTTCGTTGTAAGCGCTGGACAAGGCACGCGCGGCCGCAAACCCGGCCAGACTGACGCGATCAATCGACGCTTCGGCGCCGCCGCACACGGCAATATCCGCCTCGCCACTGCGAATCAGCCGCGCGGCATCGCCGATCGCCTGAACACCGGCGGCGCAAGCGGTTACCGGCGCGCCGAGCGGACCTTTGAAACCATGCAGGATCGACACGTGCCCCGCCGCCAGATTGACCAGAAACGAGGGAATGGTGAACGGCGACAACCGTCGCGGCCCGCGCGTATCGGTGGTGCGCACCGCATCGGCAATAGCGCCGAAACCACCGACGCCCGAGCCGATAATGGTCGCGGTGCGTTCCTGAGCATTGGCGTCCTGCGCCTGCCAACCCGCCTGCTCCAGCGCCTGACGCGCGGCTTCTATGGCAAACATGATGAAACGATCCATCTTCTTCTGTTCTTTGGGCGCGATGGCCCGGTCCGGGTCGAAGCCGGCTTCGGTATCTTCAGCAATGCTCGGCACTGCGCCGCCGACCTTGGCCGGCAGATCCGCAACCACTGCGTCGGGCAATGCGCGCAGTCCAGAGCGCCCGGCCAGCAGACGCTCCCACACGGCTTCGACGCCAGAACCCAATGGCGACACCAGGCCCATTCCAGTCACAACTATTCGACGATCACTCATACCGCATTCACCTCAAACCGATTCATGACGCCTCACTTGTAACGTGCGGCGGGCTTATCTCGGGACAGGTTCGGCGCCATCACATGACGGGCCGCAACAAAGGCTTGCCACTCGGACGCATCCGGCAACGACGGGATAGTAATCAGTTCGCCCTGGTCCAGACCGGCCAGCGACGCATCCACCATGTCCGCTGCATCCATGATCATTTCCGCCGGGATACCACTGGCATCAATCCCCGAACGCTGCCAAATCTCGGTGCGCGTCACCCCGGGCAAAACTGCTTGCACCCGCACACCGGTGCCGCTCAGTTCCGCATCCAAAGATTGGGTCAGGCTCAGAACATACGCCTTGCTGGCGCTGTAAGTCGCATTAAACCGTTCCGGAAACAAAGCCACGACCGAGGCAATGTTGATAATCGTGCCGCGCCCCGCCTTGGCAAAACTGGCTGCCGCCGCCGACGCCAAACGCGTGACCGTGGTGACGTTGAGCTGAATCAGCTGCTCAAGTTGCTCCATGTCGGCGTTCGCGAGTAAACCGTCGCTGGCAACTCCCGCATTGTTCAGCAGAAGGCTGATGCTCGAATCGCTGCGCAGACGTTGTTCGATTTTGATGACTTGGTCTTTTTGCGTGAGGTCGGCTTTAAGCACTTCGACCTGGACGCCGTGCTGCTCGCGCAGTTGGGTGGCGGCGTCCTGAAGGCGTTGCTCGTCGCGGGCAACCAGCAGCAAATCGAAACCGCGAGCGGCCAGGCGCTGGGCGTAAATCGCGCCGATGCCTGAGGAGGCGCCGGTGATGAGGGCTGTGCCTTGGGATTGAATGGTAGTCATGGCGGTGCTCCTTCTGGGATTGTGGAGAAATGACGTTTGGAAACGTCAGAATAGGACGAGGTTTTATTATAGGCATAATCCAATGTAAATATGACATGCGTAATTTTTTCATTCGGACCAGCGGAGGAGCCAGCAGGCGCACCGCCGTACCCCAATGTTCATTGGCCCATCTGCCAATTCTTAGCGTTTCGAAGCGCAAGTTTGTTGTTGAACCCTCGTCAGTCGTTCACGTTCCAAGCCCAAAACGCCAAGCAGAAGAATGGCAAATCACCCTGCTCGCGCCTTGCCGTGCACATTTAGATACGAGACAATGCTAAATATCTAAATAATTTGCCAACGCCAACAACAGCGACTAACTAAGTACCTTGCTTATCGGTAACTGTTTCTAAGCCTGAGGGTTACATGAACTTCCCTGCAAAAATACAGCATGACAATGGGCAGCATGAAATTGATATTGCAGAACTGCTCCGAAGTTTGTGGAAGCAACGAGGCATTATTCTCATTTTTACTGCGCTCTCTACTTCGATTGCAGTTACCTATGCATTGATGGCGCAACCGCAATACAAGGTTCAGAATTATATCAGGCCCGTGGCTTCAGCAGATCTGGACATGCTGAATGAAGCAGGTCTTTATAAGCTCCAACCGGAAGAAGCTTTAAGACGCATCGGAGCTTCCCTGGAATCGTTCGAAATCCGCCGGAAGTTTTTTTCGGCCAATCCTGAGTTGCTGGCTTCATTGCAAGTCCCCGGCAAGCCCATCGAACAAACCATTGAAAACTTCACGACCAAAGCGTTTACCGTAGAACAAATTGACCCTAAGAAAACCGCAAATCTTTCGGAGGCCATCCAACTGGGTGTTGAGTACCCTGCCGGAATAAATGGGGTGGATATTGTCAACAACTTCACTGATTACGTCGTAAAGCAAGAAAAAGAAAAGGTTGAAGCAGACTTTAAACTCATCATTGCCAACCGGACAGGTCAGGTAGAACGAAAGCTTCTATCAAAAAAAGCAGCATACGAGGCTGAGAAAGATTCGAAAATTGCATCGCTCTTAGAGAAAGACCAACTCAAAAAAGAATGGCTTCAGGACGAACTGAAAGCGTTGCGCCAGCAATTGCAAACTCGTCGACAAAACCGCATAAAACAATTGGACGAAGCCATTACGATCGCCACCAAATTGGGCATTGTTGCTCCGACCACGCCATCCGCTCTTGGTGATTCAGGACAGACTCGGCAAGGCAACATGATCCGCACTGAGGTGAGCAACCAGGCAATCCCCCTGTATTTCATGGGCCAATCGGCGCTGGAAGCTGAGCGGGCCACGCTGCGCTCCCGCAATTCCGACGATTTCACTGAGCCTCGTGTCGACGAAATTCAGAAGGAACTAAGCCTTCTCACCAATAATCGTGAAGTCGCCCTCCTAAGACAGCGCAGTAACGAAGAGTTGTTTCTGAAAGGCTTGAACGAAATTCGAGAAGAATTAGCTCACCTGAATAATCTGCACATTAACTCGGACCAATTTAACCTGGTTAATATCGACAAAATAGCCACAACCCCACCAGGCCCCATCAAACCAAGAAAAGCATTGATAGTAGGAGTAGGTTTTATCCTGGGCTTGCTGCTGGGCCTGGCGCTCGCATTACTCAGAACAGTTGCGATTCCAAAAATTGTAAATTCGGAAAAATAATCTTTAACTTTTGAAAGGTTCAGAGTGAGTTCATTCTGCCTACAGGAATGAATACAAAAAAGGCCGATCAATGATCGGCCTTTTTTACTCGTCGATATTAATTCACTTCCAGCTTATCTCTATTTCTTTCGAGAATTGCCTTTCCAATCCCCTTCACTTCGAGCAATTCATCTACCGATGCGAATGATCCATTACTTTCGCGATAATTAATAATTGCTTTCGCCTTCGCCTCTCCTACTCCAGCCAACTCTCGCTGAAGAGTTAATACGTCCGCAGTGTTTAAATTGAATTTGCCAGTCTGCATTTCCGTAGCAGTCTGCGCACTCACGGACGATTGAGCCGCCTCATCGGTGGTTTGAGGTGCAGCAATGGCGGCGATAGAAGCGCTGCTTAGAAGAGCGAAAACCAACGAGTAGAAATAACCTTTACGCATTTAATAAAGCTCCATGACATCGTTTGAGAAAGCAGCATTTCCGATGCTGCTCCCCAACCTTAGGCGATGTCATGAAGCTGTCAAAAGTGTGTACGTTTCAGGATGTGAGGCAATCACGGTTCGAGCCGACGTTGCTGATATATCCAGTCAACAATCTCGCCGTCGGGGGTATAGCCACTGACGGTTTCGCGCAGGAGCTGGCGTACACGCATGTAGTCGTCCTGCTCAACGGAAATGAGCAATTCGGTCAATTTGGTTTTGAGAACATCCCATGGAAAGTGATCTTCATTGGCGGTCATGATCATAGGGTGCTGAGTGGCGGCGACGTTATCGCCGATCAGCAGCTCTTCATACAGCTTTTCCCCAGGACGCAGACCGGTGAATTCAATGGATATGTCCCCGTGCAGATTTTTCTCCGAGCGGACGCTCAATCCCGACAGATGAATCATTTTCTCCGCGAGCTCGACGATTTTTACCGGTTCTCCCATATCGAGGACGAACACGTCTCCGCCCTGCCCCATGGATCCGGCCTGAATCACAAGTTGAGCCGCCTCCGGTATCGTCATGAAATAACGAGTAATCTTTGGGTGCGTTACGGTCAGAGGCCCACCACACTTGATTTGTTTGTGGAACAAGGGAATGACCGAGCCAGAAGAGCCCAGCACGTTACCGAAACGGACCATGGTGAATCGGGTCTTATTGACCTGAGCGACGTTGGTGTCGTCGCCGAAAAGTAACGGCGCCACTTCTCGGCTCAGTGCCTGCAACGTTAGCTCAGCAAGACGTTTAGTACTGCCCATTACATTCGTAGGTCGCACGGCCTTGTCGGTAGAAATCAGCACAAAGTTAGCGACCCCAGCCTTCAGTGCGGCTTGGGCGGTATTAAGAGTGCCAATAACATTGTTAAGGACACCTTCAGCAATATTATGCTCAACCATTGGAACGTGTTTATAAGCTGCCGCGTGATACACGGTATCGACGTGCCAGGTTTTCATAACGTCCAGCAACTTATCCTGATTGCGTACCGAACCAAGGATGGGTAGTAACCGTACCGACAGGGACTCTCTATGGATCCTCTGTTCAAGTTCGGACAAGATACTGTAAAGATTAAATTCGCTGTGCTCGAATAGTAAAAGAGTGGTCGGGCGCAATGCCAGAATTTGCCGACACAACTCAGACCCAATAGATCCTCCCGCCCCGGTTACCAGAACGGATTGACCCTTGATGCAATGTTCGAGTAGATCTGCCTGGGCCGGAACTGCATCACGCCCTAGCAAATCCGCAATATCAACTTCCTGAATGTCATCAACTTTGACTCGGCCGCTGGCAAGATCCATGAAACCGGGGACGCTTCGCACGTGAAGCGGAAAACCTTCAAGGAAACCGAGGATCTCGCGGCGGCGGCCGCGCGTAGCGGAAGGAATCGCCAGTAAGATCTCCTGCGCGCCAGTTTCATCGATCATCTGCTGGATGTGCTTTGCCTTATACACCTGAAGCCCAGAAATAATGCGATCCGCAATACTTTTATCATCGTCAATAAAAGCCACTGGGCGCATGATCCGCCCCATACGCAACGCGGCAACCAGCTGATTCCCAGCAGCACCAGCACCAAAAATGGCGACTCTTGGCAGCCCGTCGTCTCGATTGGTAAAAGGCACATGCTGCGCGGCAGCGAACCAATCTCCCAAAAAATACTGACGCATGGCCAAGCGCAAACCACCGACCATTATCAAACTAAGCCACCAGTAATTGAAGATGATAGAGCGCGGGACGATGTTCTGGTGATTACTGTACCAATAGACGATTACGCCGAGAATCAGTGACGATAAGCTGACAGCCTTGACGATCGCGATCAGCGCGTCATTACCGAAATAACGCATGACAGCACGATACATGCCGAAGCGGACAAACAATGGAATGGCGACGACTGGTGCGCATAAAAACAACCAGGTGTGGGCTAGAAGTGGATTGACCATGTCGTCGATGCCGAGTCGTACCAAAAACGCCAGCCACAACGCAGCCCAAACCAGAACGACGTCTGTCGCAACTTGGATGAGTCGCTTCTGGCGACGTGGTAGCCCCAGCAACAGTGTGCGTAACTTATCCATAACTCCGTTGTGCACCTCGAACCGCTCCCCTATTGAACGCATTTAGCGAGTGTACATGTGTTGACACACTCGCTACTTTAACTGCTTATTAAATCAGTTACCGAGTGTCTGGTTTTTTTCGAGCTCACCTGCATGAAACTTCACTGCCAGTAACAGCAGAGGGATGTACGCGATCACCACACCGACCGCGCCATCTAGGCCGAAGCAAGTGACGCAAAGTGCGATGGGTAGCAACCAGCCGATGTTGATCGCGCCGACTGCCACAGTCACTGGCAGATGCTTTTGATATTTGCGCGAAGCATACTGATAAGCATGGCTGCGATGAGCTTCGTAAACCTTGTCGCCGCGAACCAGACGTCGAATCAACGTGTAGGTCGCGTCAACAATGAAAACCCCCAGAAGGATCAACCAGCTCCAAAGCAGTTGGGGTGCAGACCAGGCCGCATGTATGGAGATGCCTGCCAATACAACACCCAGGAATCCACTTCCCGCATCACCCATAAAGATTTTCGCGGGAGGAAAGTTCCAGAACAGAAAGCCTGCAACTGCCATTGCCAACATGCCTGGAAGCCACACTAATTCGCTGAATCCAATCAACCAATAAAGCAGACAGGCGCTCAGGCAGGTAGAAATTGCTTCTACGCTGGCAACTCCGTCGATCCCATCCATGAAGTTATAAAGATTGAGCATCCAGACCAAATAAAAAGCGCCCATCACGTAACCTAGCCAACCAAGGTCGACGCTCGATCCGAAAAGAGTAATGGCAGGCAAGCCTCCCATCCAAAACAACGCCCATGCTGCGGCGCAAAAATGTCCGAGCAACCGCCAACGTGCCGCGATGTGACCGTGATCATCCATAAACCCCACGACAGCAACCAATGTCCCAGCACCACCTATTGCGACCAGGATCGGCACTTCCACCAACTGAGCCCAGCCAAGAAATGGCAGGACCAGTAAAAATGCGACGACGATTGCAACTCCCCCTCCCCGGGGGGTAGGTATCGAATGCGAGCTTCGAGCGTTAGGAATATCGACAATGCTGCGAGCTATCGCATATCGCCGGAGCGCAGCAGTGAGAACCAACGCAACACCTGCCACTGCCGGGATCAACCACCAAAAATTCATTGTTATTTACTTTCTCTAAAGTGTTGAGCGGTGGCCTTCAGGGCTTCATCTACAGATACTGGTGGCGACCAACCTAATAACGAGCATGTTTTACTGATATCTACTTTCAGCGACCCACACAGTCGATTGGATAAACTTTCTCGGCGCAATAACTTGGCAGCGCTGATTAATACCCACGAAGGTATTGGCAGAAGGCGCGCCGGTCGGTCGAGAGACTTTGCCATCTTTTGCAGTAGCTGAGTAGTGGAAAGGTCTTCGCCATCACTAACTAAGAATGTCTGATTGGCTGCGGCTGAATGGTCGATACACGTCACTATCAAATCCACTAGATTATCCAGAGCGACCAGGCTGCGAGCGTTATGAATAGAGCCAAAAGGTAATGGAACGCCCTTTTCGAGCCAGAGCATCATGTTTCGAAAGTTAGCCTTCACGCCAGGGCCATAAACGAGCACCGGTCGGATGATCACTACTTCTAGCCCAGTTTCATCAGCAAGTTGGCGAAGTCCTTGTTCTGCCTCCAATTTCGATATGCCGTATGGGTCTGCCGGCGCTGGAACATCGTCCGCAGTGTAAGCGGTACCTGGCAGCGTCCCCTCACCATTGACTTTGATGGAACTGATAAAGATGAAGCGCCGGACACCCGCTGCAGCGGCTTGTCGCGCAAGGTTCAAGGTACCCGCCACATTGACTCGCCGAAATGCTGCAAGCGGATCCGCCTCGGTGTCATTCATTACATGAACACGAGCTGCGGAGTGTATGACAACTTCAACACCAGTCAGGCTTTCCTCCCATGACGTATTTCCGTCGACGCTTTCTACGTGGACTTTTTTGACTTTATCTTCGGCAACTATCGATCCATTACGCAAAGCGGCAGTGACGGAATATTTACGCGCGATCAACCGATTCAGAGTCGCACCGCCAACAAAACCCGTGGCACCAGTTAAAAATATGGAGCTCGACATTATTTTGCATCCTTACGTAAAGTCGCGGTGCGGAAAAGCGATTCCAGACGTCCCAGAAGAGTTGTTTTTTCAAAATGACTCAAGTAATAGGATCGACCTGCATCGCCCATGGCTTCGCGCTGCGCCGAGTCGTAGGTTGCCAATCTCATTGTGATTGTGGCAAGTTCGCGTGCGTCACCTGAGGGGCACGAAAAACCGCAACCCGACTCTTCAATGATCCTTGCGGCCTCGCCATTGATCATTCCCAATAAGGGTTTGCTGGACGCTAAATACGCCTGAACTTTTCCAGGAACCGTCTTTTCGAAAACATCATTGGTTTTCAGAGAAACCAGCAACGCGTCAGCGCAAGCGAATATACCCGGCATCGCGCTTAGCGGGTGTCGTCCCAAGAGCAGTACATTGTCCAAGCCTCTTGATTCGACTTGTTCGGTTATCCATTTACTCATGCGCCCGTCCCCGACAATCACCCAACGGACGGAGATGCTCTCCCGCAACGATTCCGCTGCATCCAGGACCGCAGGCAGATCCTGTGCTTCACCCAAGTTCCCGGCAAAGACAACTGTAAATGTAGAATCATCGCGTTCAAGCAAACTGGACGATTGCGAAGTCGCCCCAGAAAAATCATCTTCTGCCCAGCTTGGGAAATACACCAGACGCTCAGGCGCTATTTCTCTCGTGCAATACTGCTTTACGTTGTCGGAGAAACTTTTTGATTGTAAAAGCAAGTAGTCGGCGCGATTATAGATCCATGAAACCACTCGCCCAACGACGCCGAGCAAGAGTGGATTTCGGAGAACTCCGACAGCTCGCAGGGTCTCCGGCCAAAGGTCTAGAACCCAGATAAAGACAGGAACCTTTTTGAGACGACCGATAATAACTGCCGGAATAGCGGCCATAATAGGAGAAACAGCATATACAAAAACTGCGTCAAACTTATCGTTCCGAAGTCGAAAAACCCCTAACGTGGAAGCGCTGAGAAAAAAAGAAAGATAGTTAAGAATCAATCTGACACTTCTATTGCCGCGCGCAACTAAGGGAACCCGTACCACGCGCGCGCCAGAGTATTCATTGAAACCTTCAGGATTGTCCTGGTACTCCGAAAAAACCTTACCCTCCGGATAATTCGGCCATCCTGTCAAAACTGTGACTTCATGACCCTTGGCTGAAAAATCACGGACCAAATCATTAATCCGCATGTTTTCAGGCCAAAAATACTGAGTTACAACCAATATCCTTAATTTACTTTCAGGCATTCCCACAGCTCAACTCAGTACTTTTTCCAAACCACTCGATTCACATAATCGAGATAGCTATGAACAATTCTTACTATCTTCTCGGAGACATTTGGCATGCTGTAATCGCCAACCAGGCGCAAACTGCGCTCCTCGCCACGGCTCTGTCCTTCCAAGACTTGCAGGGCCTGCATAACACGATCCGATTCAAGTCCGACCATCATCACTGCAGCTTCTTCCATGCCCTCTGGCCGTTCATGCGCCTCACGAATGTTCAATGCTGGAAAATTGAGAATCGAAGACTCTTCGTTGATGGTGCCGCTGTCAGAAAGTACAGCTTTCGCATCAAACTGCAACTTGTTGTAATCCTTGAAACCCAGAGGTTTGAGCAAACGTACATTTTTGTGAAACTTCACACCCATCGCGTCAACACGTTTTTGCGTACGTGGATGAGTAGAAACAATGACTGGAAGGTCATAGTGCGCCGCGACCGTATTCAGTACTTCCACCAACTTACCAAAGTTGGTATCTGAATCGATGTTCTCTTCACGATGCGCGCTGACGACAAAAAACTTGCCCTTCTCCAAACCCAGACGAGCTAGTACATCAGAAGAGTCAATCCCCTCACGATAGTAATTAAGCACTTCAAACATAGGGCTGCCGGTTTTGATAACCATATCCGGCGACAAACCTTCCCGCAGCAAATAATCGCGAGCGATTGTGCTGTAGGTCAAATTGATATCTGCTGTGTGATCGACAATACGGCGGTTGATTTCCTCAGGCACACGCATGTCGAAACACCGGTTCCCAGCTTCCATGTGAAAAGTTGGAATTTTGCGGCGCTTCGCGGGAATGACCGCCATGCAGCTATTGGTATCACCCAGAACCAGAAGAGCTTCTGGTTTAACTTCAGCAAGGACGCGATCCACACTAATGATTACATTACCGATGGTCTCCGCGCCGGTTGCACCCGCTGCGTTCAGAAAATGGTCAGGTTTGCGGATTCCAAGATCCTGAAAAAAAATCTCGTTCAGTTCGTAATCGTAATTCTGCCCGGTGTGGACCAGAATATGATCGCAATCCCTGTCAAGGGCCGCCATCACCCGAGACAAACGAATGATTTCTGGGCGAGTACCTACTACGGTAACGACTTTCAGTTTTTTCATTTTTTAAACGTCACATTTGAATTAGTAATAAAAACGATCGACAAATTCTAATCTTGAACTGTCACTAGCGCTATGCATAAGCACTCCAGAAGCATAGCCCGGACTACCAATGGCCGGATGGACCCTAGAATCCGTCTGGCAGGAGCCGAAAAAGCCTATGGACATGCGCAGATCGTCGTCGTATACGGCCGCGAATGGAGCGATTCTGCTAAACAAGCCGAGCGCAGCGAAAATTTGCCAAAAGTCAACAATACGAGCCTGCTTTTGTCCCTGAGAACAATGCTAAACTGGAAGACAGGCTAGCAAAAATTTGACCAACGCGATCACATTTCCGCAAGTAAGAATCCACCATCCGCGCCACCCCACTGTTATTTAGGCAATGGGACGACGCGGGAAACATTAAGCTTCCGTACCAACAGGGAGAGCAAAAGTGTCAGGTGCTTCGCGATCGAAAATTTCGTTTGCCCAGAGCATGACGATCATTTCCTCAGTCCCGGTATTGGTAATGTCGTGAGTCCAGCCCGGTACAGTTTCGACAATCTCCGGCGATTCTCCAGTTGTAAACAACTCGTAGAATTCTCCGGATACAATATGGCGAAACCGAAAACACGCGTTGCCTTTAATGACTAGAAATTTTTCCGTCTTTGAATGATGATAATGCCCGCCACGCGTAATACCCGGGTGAGCAGTAAAATAAGAGAATTGCCCGGAGTCTCGGGTTTTAAGCATCTCAACGAAAACGCCACGCGGGTCGCCATGCTTGGGAACTTCATAAGTGAACCGTTCCGGTGGAAGATAACTCAAGTAAGTCGAATACAGAGCTCTTGTGAGCCCCGTACCTACTGGCTCGGTTATCATCGTCGCGCGGCTGTCCCGAAACGCAGACAACTGCTCTGCCAGTTCCCCAACCGTAATACGGTACTGCGGCTTCACACTAACAAACGGAGTGCCTGCTATCTTTCCTTCCATAACAGCAATGAAGTGAGCAATTACATCATCGATGTAGACAAGGGTAATACTAGCTTGCGGATCATTAATTTGAATCGGAAGATCACGAGCTACATTATTACAGAAGGTGGCGACAGCCGAATTGTAGTTGGGGCGAGCCCATTTACCAAAAACGTTCGGCAATCGAAATAGGTGTACCGCCGAACCGTATTCCGCGTTCAGATCAACTAATACTTGTTCAGCGCCACGCTTGCTGCTGCCGTATGGATTATCCAAGTCAGCTTGAATAGACGAGGTGTAGAGCACAGGAATCTGCCGTCCGCTGGCACGGATAGCGTCGCAAAGCGCGCCGGTCAAGTCGGTATTGCCAGTTTGGAATTCCTGAGGGTTCAGCGGACGATTAACACCTGCCAGATGAAAAACAAAATCGGCTTGGGCAACCAGACTCGGCAAACTTTCCAGGGGATTTTCCCGAGTGAAGCGCACTACTTCGACGTCTGCCTTCTCGCCCAGATGAGCAATGAGATTCTGGCCGACAAAACCATTGGCACCTGTAATCAGAACCTTCATTACTTATTCCTCAGGCGTCGCGTGCTCACCACGCTGGATAGCGCGCATAAAGTTCAGTTTAAGCAGCAGCTGCTGCATACCCTCAACATCAAGGCGTTCAGTATTGTGGGAGTTGTAGTCTTCAGTGCGGGAGATCTTGGTTTCACCCTGCTCTACGAATTTTGCGTAATTAAGATCCCGCAGATCAGGCGGAACGCGGAAATAATCACCGCGATCCTCGGCACAGGCCATTTCTTCACGACTGAGCAGCGCCTCAAACAACTTCTCACCATGACGAGTACCGATAACCTGAACAGGATGATTCGGCACGTTCAGCATATTAATCAATGCTGTCGCCAATACTTCCACGGTCGCGGCAGGAGCTTTCTGAACAAACATATCGCCGTTGGTGCCATGCTCAAAGGCATACAGAACCAAATCAACGGCATCTGCCAATGTCATCATGAAGCGTGTCATATTCGGATCAGTCAAACTTAAAGGTGTGCCGGCTCGGATCTGATCAATGAACAAAGGAATAACGGACCCGCGGGAGGCCATTACGTTGCCATAACGGGTCCCGCAAATTACCGTATTATTATCATTGCGCGACTTTGCAACCATGACCTTTTCCATCATTGCTTTGGATATGCCCATTGCATTGATCGGATAAACGGCTTTATCGGTACTCAGGCAGACAACGCGCTTTACGTTATTCTGAATGGCCGCTTCCAGTACGTTATCAGTGCCAAGAACGTTGGTTTTTACCGCCTCCATCGGGTGGAATTCGCAGGAAGGAACCTGCTTCAAAGCGGCGGCGTGGAAAATGTAATCTACTCCGCGCGTGGCATTAAGCACACTTTGAAAATCTCTAACATCGCCAATGTAAAACTTTAGCTTGGTGTTTGCGTATTTTTTACGCATATCATCTTGCTTTTTTTCATCCCGGCTGAACACACGGATTTCTTTAATATCGGTATCGAGAAACCGCTTCAGCACAGCATTACCGAAGGAGCCAGTGCCCCCAGTGATCAAAAGGGTAGAATTACTGAAAGAAATAGCCATGAGAAGACCCCACTTATAATGATGACATGATAATACTTCTTGCGTTCTCGACACTCAAGTATTTTTCGTAATAACGCCGACCATTCGCGCCGAGTGCAGCGCAAAGCTCAGCGTCGCTAATCAACAAGTCCAACTTCCTTTTTAAACTAGCCACATCACCGGCCACAACAGCGAAGCCGGCACTTATCTTATCTTCCAGAATGGTGCCGAAGTCTGTAACCGGATCCAGCGAAGCAAGCACTGGAAGAGACACTTTAAAATAGTCCAGCGACTTAGATGGAAAGCTAGGCACTGTCAACTTCCGAGAGAGTGATATCAAGCCCACATCGCAAGCCTGCACGACGTGTTGATATTCGTCACGAGGTACGTAATCAATGAATTTCACATTTTCCAAACCTCGAGCAGATGCCAATTTTTCAAGGCGATCTTTCTCAGTTCCTCTACCGATAAAAAGGAATGTAACTTCGCTGCCAGAGTAAAGCACTGCCAGTTCAAGAATATTCTCCAACTCTTGAACTATAGACATCGCACCGCCATAGACAGCAATAAAGCTCGTCGATGGAAGATTATATTTCAACCTTACTGCTGATTTGTCTATCGGCTCCACATCTTTAATCTTCGCCCAAAGCGGCAAAATTTCAACACGCTCTTTATCTACCGCGGGGAAATTCTCAGAGAGGAATTGAGCATTCCCGTCGGTCATACACCCAATCCGATCAAAACTTTTGTACATCAATTCTTCAAGATGGCGAAAAAACCCAAAGAAAAGTTTGTTTCTAATAGCACCGAGGTCTTTTAAATAGTAAGGAAAGAAATCCCAACAAACCAGATAGGATTTTGCATTATATTTTTTCCTGAAAAAACGAGACAATCCTAAAATTGTTACACAGGGTGTATTGGCAATCAACAAGTCACATTTTTTTACTTGTTTTCGCACTTCATATCGCGCCAAAAAAGGAAAAATAAATATTTTTAGTGCCGTACCTACAACCCCCGTATTGTAAAAAATTTCCGGAAGCTTCACTCGAATGACGGTTATGCCGTCTATAACTTTTGTGAACGACACTGGCTCATTCTTTAGCCATGAAAAGACCACGACCGATACGTTATGTCCGTCCTGATCCAGAGAATAGGCCAGCTCGTTGGTAAGCCAGGCGTCCTTTTTATCATCCGCATACTTGGTGGTTAGTAACACAACATCTTTAATCTGCTTCATCATTTGGACCACAGCACGTCTAATTGATTGAGTAGATCGTTAGTCCGATCATGCCCGGTGGAATTTTTTTGATCGTAAAACAGCTGGCTTTGATAGGGTATATAAACTACCGAAAGCGGACTTGAAAGAAAACGATAGAATGGCAAGTACGCGACGATCGCTACTGCAAATACCACAATCAGACGACTCGCGTATGTTACATACTGCAATGCGTTTAATGCACAGCCTACAACGAATATCGCAAAAAAATATTGATATCGGGTAGATAAAGTGGGAAATCCAAATATGACTAAAGGTATGAGAATCCCCAAGAATGCCAAGCGATAAGCTAATGCACTGGAGCCTTTGCCTGAACGCGACTCCCCAGAAGACTCACTTCTCAACCAAGCGCCATATATGCAAGCAAAAATCAGTGCTGATACGGTAGCGAACGCGGTCCGATAAGCAAACGACGCATTGAACACATCGCGATCCAAATAAATCATATATTTTGGATCTACGTAAACTATCAATACCTGGACAACACCGCGGACAATATCAAACGACGCAACGTACAGTACGATAGCGCCGGCGAATATCAGCGCGAAAGTTTTCCGACTAAGCGGAAACATGAACAGTAGGGCGAGAAGAAGTATTCCGCCCACTACGGAGTAGTGGAGCGAGCAAGCGATTGCGAAATATATGAAGCCGGAAGCTTTTCTACCTGAGAAAACTCTGCACACACCGATTAAGAATATGCTGACCGCCAAGCCTTGTCTGAGTAGCGAAAATGTAGGTATAAGATAAAAGTCCGGTATCGAATACATTATCGCCATGACAACCAAGCAATATTTTGGAAAAAAATTCCTTACTGCGGCTGCAATAAACGCAACTTCCAGTATGCTCACCATTGCAGAGAAATGCTCGAATGCCATGCCAGCACTTACGGCAGCTTGAACAGCCCATTCGTAGCCAAACTCAAAATTAAGATAGAAGTTCCCGCCTTCTTGGATTGCGACGTAATGAGATTCATAAATAGGCCAGTCATAGCCGGTTTGGAATTTTAAACCTACAAATAATGCAAGTAGCATGACTTGCACAAAGAACAAATACACTGACGGTAGTGAATGCTTTCTTACTGAGATAACTGCCAGCAACCATACCAGAGCATATATAATATTATACTGCGTCATGCTTCTCATTCTGCTCAGAGGACAAAGATTTGTAGCGACTCAACCAGAACCAGGTTAGCACCATCAACAGCGATACTGCGCCTTGCAGTGGGTATCCATAAGCCATTTTTGCGAAACCGTAAAACTGATAGCAAAGAATGCAAAAGAGCAAATACAGAAATGCGCTCACCATTTCATACACTAGATAAAATCGCACATGCTGCTTTGCTATCATTACGTATAGAAAGATCCAGCTCAGGCATTTCAGTGAATCGCCCAGCACGTAAATCTTCATTATTTCAGCAGCAGCCGCAAATGCGTCGCCATAGATCAACCCAACAGCAAAGCTAGCCAAGAGACGAACAGACACCACCATTACAATCACAAAACAGAGAGTAATCAATCCAAACTTGACCACTACGCTCGTGAGCGCTTTTCCTTCGACTGAACTATATTTAGGAAGCAAGATTGTCGAGAATAGAACACTGCATATTCCCATGTATATATCAGACAAACGTGTAGAGGCATACCACATACCTGCTTCAGCCAAGGCTCCATTAGTAGCTATATAATCCCGCAAAATAATCTGGACGCCATAAACTATTACAACAGAACCCAAAGCCATCAACGAGTATGATAATAGAATTTCTATAATTTCAATATTCAAGCTTGCAAACGGGAGTTTGGGCAGCCTGAATTTAGCCGGCAACAGTAAAACAAGTAATCCAGCCAAAGCAGGCGCGAGAACAATAGAGTAAACAGCGCCCGTCTTTGCAAACAGCAGGGAAAAACCGCAAGTGAAAAGCGCTACGGCAAACGCCGTGATAACAGAATACCAAAAATACTCGCTGTATTTTTGCTCACCATTAAAGTAAGAAATAAAAAGGTTATTCAACCCTAAAAAAAACGCCCCGAGTGGAAGAAGTAGCAAAACACCTACCCATTCTCCCTGGAGAAACAAGTTCGATATGAAGTTGCTGGCAAAGAGCAGCACTACGAGAAATGCAAGACTCAATACACCCAATAGCAGCAATGAAGATTGCAATATTTTATCTTTGGGATGCTTATCTTCCGCGATCAACTTCACGACACCGGTGGTTGTCACGGACGAGGCACCGGCACTTAATATCTGAAGGAAAGACTGAATCTGCCCGACCACTGCCATACCGCTCGGCCCGACATAAAATGCTACAATCTTTAGAGATGCAATAGCGAATATTAGTTTGAAAAACGCTTGGCAACCAATGTTTATAATTGGCCGAATCATTCCCGCTTGCATCCTTGCCTGACCCACCAAAACCGAGCACCTATCATAGATTCACACCAAGAACAACAAGCTTTAAAGTTTTTTCGCCCGCTATTTTCCGGGTCGTGCAACATTTGCTGATTGCTAAGCGGGGCATTATCCCCTAGATGGCACAATAGCGTTACCAGATTTTGCCGAGGAAACGGATTTTTGCTCAACCGAAGCATCGTACCATCCTAGGGGCTCAATCACTGCTCGCAACCCAGTCGTCTATAGCCAGTATTTTTAACATTCACGGAAGACGTACGTTTGCCGTTCAACTCAGCTCCGATCTGACTTCGATTGCACTGATAGCTATACTCGAGCGCGAAACAGTGGCCAGAAGTACCTTGCCAACGCTACTGCCAGACCCAATAAAACCCCAAAAAAGGCGCCCTTGATCAAAATCATTAATTTATCAGGCTTGATGGGGCTATCCGGATCGTCTACTACGCCGTCCTGCCGATAGACTGCGACACTTGATGAATCAATACTAAGATTTTTGAGAAACGAGTACTTGACCTGTAATACTCTCAAACTTGGAATGAAAGGATCATCTGATTGACGCTCTTGCAAACCCAGTATTTCGGCTTGAAGCGCATCGCTACCGCGCATATATAATGTTTGACCATCTACACCTAATGACAACTCGGCAGGGGTTTTACCGCTAATAATGATCGGCTTACCCAGACCTATTGCTTTAGCCACTTCCAACGCCTCACCAAGCACCTTTATTTTATCTTCTCGCTCTCTGCGAGCACTTTCCCGCATACCGATAACTTGCTGGTCTAAATTTCTGGCCCTAACTTGAGCCTCCCTGACAACGTTTTTTATTGTTTCTTTTTTTGCTGCGTCACTGGCATTTCGCACATACGTGCGCACCCACTCACCAGCCTCAGCCGGATCAGAACTCTGTACAGCAACGTAATAACGATCTGGATTATCCTTGCCACCCGCAGAAATGAACAAACGCTTTGAAAAACTTTGATACATTCGATCCCGTGAGCCTTTAAGGCCTTGATCCGGTAGCGACGGCAAATACACTTTGTCGAAGAAAGACTGCCGCAGAGACTCGCTAAAAAGATTACGCGCGAACACGTCATAAATATCTTTTACAGAAAACGGCGGCAAGTCAGAATTCAAGGTTCGGCCGTAGTTAAAATCGGCTATATCATTTTGCGTAGGCGGAAGCATGTAAATTTTTGCTTCGTATAGCGGTTTAGCAGTGAACGCGTAGACCGCCGCTGCCAG
The DNA here is from genome assembly GCF_002836905.1 of Pseudomonas sp. 43NM1. Taxonomy (NCBI): domain Bacteria; kingdom Pseudomonadati; phylum Pseudomonadota; class Gammaproteobacteria; order Pseudomonadales; family Pseudomonadaceae; genus Pseudomonas; species Pseudomonas sp. 43NM1. The sequence continues at coordinate 27,599 of NZ_MKGS01000174.1, forward strand.
CGTTACGAAAATCGCTACACCAACCACCATCCACTTCTGCAACCAGAGCGCTCGGACCAAGACAAAGAGGTCTATTTCATCATTACTTGCCGGGGCGAGTGGGAGGTTGGGCATGGGGACTAGTATCCTCGAAGCAGGAATAGGCATCTGCTACAGAATAATACAACCCGCCTGCGCGGGTGAAATATTAGACGCTCCTACGCCCGCACTGCGCCGAACGGCATCATTGGGAGCGATCCAATTTGTTAGCTCTTACTCTTCGCAAATGAACATACCAAGCGAACAACGGCCCTACTGCCAAGCCAAATAATAACGAGATCAGCATATAAACTGACACGGGAAGACCGGGCATCAACCAACCCAGAAAATGCACGTTGGCCACCTCTTGATTTTCCAGCACGAAAATCACCGTTGCGAACGCCGCCAGGACAAGCAGGCCGTATTTGATATAGCGCAGAGGGGTGAAACCCGGTGCTTTTTTCCTCACGCTCGCTCCTCCTCTTCCTCATTCACCCGATCTCTAAGCTCCTTCCCTGGCTTGAAATGCGGAACAAACTTGCCATCGAGACTAACCGACTGGCCAGTTTTCGGGTTACGCCCAACGCGCGGTGCGCGGTAGTGCAAGGAGAAGCTGCCAAACCCACGGATCTCGATACGATCACCGGTGGCCAAGCATTGGGACATTTGCTCAAGCATGGTCTTGATGGCCAGCTCCACATCCTTGGATGAGAGCAGCCCCTGATGGGTGACAATTCGTTCGATCAACTCCGACTTCGTCATATTTTTCCCTTCTTTTTCAAGCAGCTAGATCAGCGCTTCAAAGGTTTTAGCACGCCCGGAGGAATTTGAACAGCCCAGGGTTTGACATATCTCTTGCAGCTTATTCATGCTCATTTTCGGTGCGTGCACGCACATTCCGGACACTTGCTACCTGCAGACAACCAGCATTGTGCGAGTGACATATCCGGCAGGATTGAAGCCAAAGGGAAACTCATCTTCATCTTTCGCATCATCGGAACGCGCGACTACTTTGTAACCGTCAGGCTTGCACTCCTTGGCAGCTCGTTTTTCGCACTTCCCCCAACTCGACCCCAACCCTGAGCAGTCAATCTCTATGCCACTGACTCCGTGAACCGCATGCGTCTTGGCACTAGTGGCACAACCTGCCAATGCCAACATAGCGATTACGACGATTAACTTGTTCATCCACGTCCTTATGCCGAGCAATCTACCCGACTCTCGTTTGCCTCAGACCTAAGCCTAGCTGCAAATAACCGATTGATCCGATTAAAGAAACAGACAGCACGCGGAGGGCGTTGGTTTCAATTGTGCTCACCAAATCGCAGACACAAAAAAGGGCGACCGAAGTCGCCCTTTTTCTATGGTCTGACAGAACTTAGTTCTGTTTTTCCATTTGTGCACGCAACAGGTCGCCCAGAGTGGTAGGACCAGCAGCGATGCTATCCGAAGGCTTGTCTTTCAAGCTTTGGATGGCTTCTTTCTCTTCAGCATCGTCTTTCGACTTGATGGAGAGCTGGATTACACGGCTCTTGCGGTCAACGCTGATGATCTTGGCTTCTACTTCCTGGCCTTCTTTCAGAACGTTGCGCGCGTCTTCAACGCGGTCACGGCTGATTTCGGAGGCTTTCAGAGTCGCTTCGATATCGTCGGCCAGAGTGATGATGGCGCCTTTAGCGTCAACTTCTTTCACGATGCCTTTAACGATTGCGCCTTTGTCGTTCTCTTGAACGTACTCGGAGAACGGATCGCTTTCCAGTTGCTTGATACCCAGGGAGATGCGCTCGCGCTCTGGGTCAACCGACAGGATAACGGTGTCCAGCTCGTCGCCCTTCTTGAAGCGGCGAACGGCTTCTTCGCCCACTTCGTTCCAGGAGATGTCGGACAGGTGAACCAGACCGTCGATGCCGCCGTCCAGACCAATGAAGATACCGAAATCGGTGATCGACTTGATGGTGCCGGAGATTTTATCGCCCTTGTTGAACTGGCCAGAGAAATCTTCCCATGGGTTAGATTTGCACTGCTTGATGCCGAGGGAGATACGACGACGCTCTTCGTCGATGTCCAGAACCATAACTTCCACTTCGTCGCCGACTTGTACGACTTTCGAAGGGTGGATGTTCTTGTTGGTCCAGTCCATTTCAGAAACGTGTACCAGGCCTTCAACGCCTTCTTCCAGCTCAGCGAAGCAGCCGTAGTCGGTCAGGTTGGTTACACGAGCGGTAACGCGAGTGCTTTCTGGGTAACGGGCTTTGATAGCAACCCATGGATCTTCGCCCAGCTGCTTCAGGCCCAGGGAAACACGATTGCGTTCGCGATCGTACTTCAGAACCTTGACATCGATCTCGTCGCCAACGTTGACGATTTCGGAAGGATGCTTGATACGCTTCCAAGCCATGTCGGTAATGTGCAGCAAGCCATCGACGCCACCCAGATCGACGAATGCGCCGTAATCGGTGAGGTTCTTGACGATACCTTTGACTTGTTGACCTTCCTGCAGGGATTCCAGCAGAGCTTCACGCTCAGCGGAGTTCTCGGCTTCGAGGACGCTACGACGGGAAACGACAACGTTGTTGCGCTTCTGGTCGAGTTTGATGACCTTGAATTCCAGCTCTTTGCCTTCCAGGTGCGTGGTGTCGCGCACAGGACGGACGTCAACCAGAGAACCTGGCAGGAACGCACGGATGCCGTTAACGTCGACAGTGAAGCCGCCTTTAACCTTACCGTTGATAACGCCCTTGACCACTTCTTCGGCTGCGAAGGCTGCTTCCAGAACAATCCAGCATTCAGCGCGCTTGGCTTTTTCACGGGACAGCTTGGTTTCACCAAAGCCGTCTTCAACCGAGTCCAGAGCAACGTGAACTTCGTCACCGACGTTGATAGTCAGTTCGCCAGCATCGTTGTAGAACTGCTCAAGCGGGATGAGTGCTTCAGACTTCAGGCCAGCGTGAACGGTTACCCAGCGAGCTTGGTAATCGATATCAACGATAACACCGGTGATGATGGAGCCTGCCTGAAGGTTCAGGGTTTTTAGGCTTTCTTCAAAGAGTTCCGCAAAGCTTTCGCTCATTTTAATTCCTGTTGAATAAGGGCGAAGGATACGCCCAGCTCCACATCCCAGACGACGTGGGTTACGTTCATTTAAAGAAACAACACAGGACTATGACTGGTCCCCTGGGCCGTTTCTTGGTCACCCGGCGATATCGCGAATGGCGATCTCACTCATGATGCGTTCCAGCACCTGATCGATGGATAATTCCGTGGAATCCAGCTGTATGGCGTCAGCCGCCGGTTTGAGCGGGGCTACCGCTCGCTGGGTGTCACGCTCGTCGCGGACACGTATCTCATCTAGCAGACTCGACAGACTAACACCATCGACTTTGCCCTTCAACTGCAAGTATCGACGGCGCGCACGCTCCTCGGCACTGGCAGTGAGGAAAATCTTCAGCGGCGCTTCGGGAAATACCACCGTGCCCATGTCGCGGCCATCGGCCACCAGACCCGGTGCTTCCTGGAACGCGCGCTGGCGCTGCAGCAGGGCGTCGCGCACCGCCGGCAATGCGGCGACTTGCGAGGCCCATGCGCCGACTTGCTCGTTGCGCAAGTCATCGGTCACATCGTCGCCTTCAAGGATGATCCGCTGCGGATGACCTTCCATCGCCCCGATGAACTGCACATCCAGATGAGCGGCAAGCAGCTTCAACGACTCTTCATTGGTCAGGTCGACGCCATGATTGCGCGCAGCGAAGGCCAGCAAGCGATACAAGGCACCGGAATCCAGCAGGCACCAGCCCAGGCGCTTGGCCAGAATCCCGGCAATAGTGCCTTTGCCCGAACCGCTGGGCCCGTCGATGGTGATGACCGGTGGCTTGATTTTCACGACTGAGCCTCTTGTGCAACGCGGATACCGACCTGTGCGCAAAGCGCCAGGAAATTCGGGAACGAAGTCGCGACGTTGGCACAGTCATGGATGCGGATCGGTGCAGTAGCGCGCAGGGAAGCAACGCTGAAGGCCATCGCGATACGGTGATCGCCGTGCCCGTGCACTTCGCCGCCGCCGATCAGGCCGCCGTCGATGATGATGCCGTCCGGAGTCGGTTCGCACTTGACGCCCAGTGCCAGCAAGCCATCGGCCATGACCTGGATTCGGTCCGACTCCTTGACTCGCAGCTCTTCGGCGCCGCGCAACACGGTGCGCCCTTCGGCACAGGCCGCTGCCACGAACAGTACCGGGAACTCGTCGATCGCCAGTGGCACCAGCGCTTCGGGAATCTCGATGCCTTTGAGTTTAGCTGCTCGTACGCGCAGGTCAGCGACCGGTTCGCCGCCGACTTCACGCTGATTTTCCAGGGTGATGTCGGCGCCCATCAGCCGCAGGATATCGATTACGCCAGTGCGGGTCGGGTTGATCCCGACGTGTTCCAGCACCAGTTCCGAGCCTTCGGCAATCGACGCAGCAACAAGGAAGAACGCCGACGACGAAATGTCACCCGGCACTTCAATGTGCGTCGCGGTCAGCTTGTGCCCGGATTCGACCGATGCCGTTGCGCCATCGACGCTCACTGGATAACCGAAGCCGCGCAGCATGCGTTCGGTGTGGTCGCGAGTCGGTGCAGGCTCGGTGACGGTAGTCTTGCCCTCGGCGTACAGACCGGCGAGCAACAAGCAGGATTTAACCTGAGCACTGGCCATCGGCATGGTGTAGGTCAGGCCTTTGAGCTTGTTACCGCCGCGAATGATCATCGGTGGACGACCTTCAGCGGCGGTCTCGATCACAGCGCCCATCTCGCGCAGCGGATTGGCCACGCGATTCATCGGACGCTTGGACAGCGAGGCGTCGCCGGTCAGGGTGCTGTCGAAGTTCTGCGCGGCCAGCAGGCCGGACAACAGACGCATCGAAGTGCCGGAGTTGCCCAGATAGATCGGGCCCGGCGCAGGCTTCAAGCCGTGCAGGCCGACGCCGTGAATGGTCACGCGGCCGTGGTGCGGACCTTCGATCACGACGCCCATGTCACGGAAGGCCTGCAAGGTTGCCAGGGCATCTTCGCCCTCGAGAAAACCTTCCACTTCGGTGGTGCCTTCGGCGAGTGAGCCGAGCATGATCGAACGGTGGGAAATCGATTTGTCGCCCGGTACGCGAATCCGCCCAGTCAGGCGGCCACCCGGTTGTCCCAGGAAAATCAGGTCGTTGGAGTTCATAGCGTCCACATAAGCCCGGCGGGCCAGGATTTTACTGAAATGTTCGCGGGCAACCCGGGCGCGTGTGAACACGCCCAACAATTGGTGCCCATCCCCTGCATCGACCGCGTCGCGCAAGGCGTCGAGGTCGCTGCGAAATGTATCGAGTGTGCGCAGGACAGCTTCGCGGTTGGCGAGGAAGATGTCGTGCCACATGACCGGGTCGCTCCCGGCGATTCTTGTGAAATCGCGGAAACCGCCCGCAGCGTAACGGAAGATCTCAAGATTTTCATTGCGCTTGGCCAGCGAGTCGACCAAACCGAACGCCACCAAGTGCGGCAAATGGCTGGTCGCCGCCAGCACTTCGTCGTGGCGCTCGACCTGCATGTGCTCGACATCGG